>JBFMBH010000015.1:0-41882 GCA_040755095.1 Thermodesulfobacteriota bacterium | reverse complement strand
CGCCTCGGGCGGGGGACCACCCGACGACTGTGCCCTCCCCCCCCCGGCCCCAGCCAGAGGCGGCCCTCGCCCGTATCCAGCTCCCGCACGCGGCAAGCTGCATCGGTCCCGGACACGCCGGGACAAGGAGACGTCCCGATGGCCGACAGGACACCGCTTGTTGCCTCCCGGACCGGCAAGTCCGGCGTCGAGACCGCCCTGGCCGGGGTGCGGGCCGCCCTGGGCCTGACAGGCCCGGACACCGGGTCGCCGCTGGACCGCCTGCCGTTCCTGGGCGAGGACCTCACGGCCGGAGCCGAGAACGAGCTGCAGGCCGTGGTGTGTGGCCGGGCGCGGGATGTGGATCTGCCCCAGGCGATCCTGCAGTCGAGCTTCTACCGCCAGGCCCGCCGGCGGATGGAAACCGGCGAGACCTCGCCCCGGATGCTGGCCGAGCTGGATGCCTTCCTGGCCGCCGAAGGCACGGTGGCCTGGGACAACTCCTGGGTACGCCTGCCCCGCCATGCCCTCTCGCCCCTGGCCAGCCAGGTGCTCCGGGAGGACCTCAGGGCGGACAAGGGACAGCCGGGCAGCCCCTTGCGCGACGACGCCCACCGCTTCCTGTTCGAAGAGGCCGGCGAGCCCTGGCTGCGCATCCCGCTCAGCTACCTCCTCAAGCTGGCCCTGGCCGATGCCGTCGACCATGAGGAGGGCCGGCTGCCGGCGGTGCGGGCGACCGGCCTCCGGCTGCTGGATCACTTCCTGTCCGACAACACCTCGCCGGAGACCCTCTCCTGCCACGTGGTGCAGGGCCAGTCCCGGGTGGGCCAGGAGCTCGCCCGGGAGACCGCCAAGCGCTACCTCCTGAGCCAGCTCCTGGTGGCGTACGCCAACCGCCAGTTCCGGCTGGCCGATCATGGCCAGGAGGCGGTGGTCTATTTCTCGCCCCACCCGCCGGTGCGGCAGAAAAGGCTCAACGACCTCATCTCGGACAGCTTCTACCGGGAGCTGTTCATGAGCCCCTGCCTGTCCGGCTGGAACCGGGGTGAGGAGAAGCACCGCTACATGGGGCTGTGCCACCAGACCCTGTCCCGCAGCCAGCTCAACGCGGTGATCAAGCTCAGGGAGGCCGGCATCATCACCAACAACCTGGTGGTCCTGCCCAACACCTCCAACGTCAGCCTGGCCAACAACGGTGTCCATATCTCCCTGGGCAGCCGCCGGCTCACGGCGCTGCGCCAGGAGCGGGGCTCGGGCTTTGGCGCCCTGGCCGAGAAGGTCCTGGCCGACCTGGTGATCAAGATTGTCGAGCACTTCCTGCCCCTCTTCGTCGGGCTGCTGAGCGCTGCCCCGTACCGGCTGGCCTTCACCGACTTCCATCCCGAGCGGGTGCTGGGCTTCCTGCCCCACGAGCTCCACTACACCCACCTGCGCATGCTCTGGCGCCGCTGGCGCAAGAAGGCGCATTTGCAGATCCTGGGCCAGCCGTGCACCCCCCTGGGGCCGCCCTGGCTGGACCGCCTGCTCAGCCGGCTCTTCGGCCTCAAGGGCGACTTTGTCCCGGACCACCGCCTGCTGGACTACCTGGTGGCCCTCCTGTCCACCGACGGCTGCCCGGCCCTGGACGGCACCCCCGGCAACCACGAGCGGCTGAAGGAAGACCTGGCCCGACTCGGGGTCTTCGATCCCCGGATGGCCACCTATCTTCTGCTCCGGGCCCGGGAGGTGGGTCAGGCCGGCTTCTTTGGCTTCGAAGGCCGGCATTACAGCCTGTTTCCCTCCTTTGCCGACCTGGCCGTGGCCGCCGACCTCCAGGCCCTGCTTACGGCCTTCGCCTGCCAGCTGGCCCTGTCGGGACGCATCACCCATGCCGATCTCCCCGACGATCCGTTCACCGAAAGCGAGCGGCGGCAGGTGGTGTTCGCCGCGGCCATCGATCTGCCCACCTTCTTCGTACGCCGGGACACCGGCAACCTCCTGCTGCGCCAGATCCTGGCCCTGACCGGAGAGACCCGGCCCAGCCGGCGCTACCCCGGCTATCTGCGGGTACGCCTGGACGACTACCGCCAGGCCCTCCTCCGCCTGGTGCGCCGAGAGGCCGGCCAACTGGTGGCAGCCTCCGGCAGCGGCCCGGACCTGGATGCCCTGGCCGCCGCCAGCCGCGACCCTGCCGGACTGGGGGCCGCCGGCCGCCTGACCGCCGCGATCCTGGAGCTGGCCGGCGGCCGCTCGCCCCTGGATCTGCCCGCCGAGGAGGTCAATCTGGCGGCGGAAGGCTTCTACCGCCACCAGCTCCGCAGCCGCCAGACCGGCGAGGCCCTGGAAATCCTGGCGCAGGACCTGGCGGCCGGCGATGCGAGCGTCCGGACCGCGGCCGAGGCGCTGGCCGGTGACAGCGGCAGCGCCTTTTTGGCCGCCTGCCGCCACGTGGTGCCGAACGGCCGGGCCGATGCCCCGGTCCTGCGCCGGCTCATCGGCCTGCTGCTGGTCTCCCTGGACCACGACCAGCGGCGGATGCATCGGGACGGGCCGCCGGCGGCAGCCCTTGGACGGGCGGCGTAGGCCCCCGCCCGTGACCAGAGGATGAAACCGGCATGAGCAGCAGCATGGTCCACCAGTACATCGACCGGGAGACCAGCCTGGTCCGGACCGAGCACCTGTTCGGGGACGGCCTGATACGCTTTTTCTACGATGAGACCAGGGAGCGCACGCCGGCCCTGTTCCGCGCCCTCACTTCGGCCCGCATGTCGCGTCTTCTGGCCTACCTCCACTACGACCGCCGGCTGGCCGAGCTCTTGCCGGTGGGCCGCCGCTTCCTGAGCCAGGTGGGGGTGGATCTTGCGGAGTGCCTCGGCCATCCGGACGAGCTGGACACGCCGCAAAAGGTCTTCGAGCGCCGCATCCGCTTCTGGGACTGCCGGCCCATGAGCACCGACCCCGGAGCGGTGGTCTCCCCGGCCGACAGCCGGGTGCTGCTGGGCTCCCTGGCCGAGACCTCTCTGCTGTTTCTGAAGGAGAAGTTCTTCGACCTGGCGGAACTGGTCGACCGGTCGCGGCCGGTCTGGGTGAGTGCCTTTGCCGGCGGCGACTGGGCCATCTTCCGGCTGACCCCGGACAAGTACCACTACAGCCACACCCCGGTGGCCGGGGTGGTGCGGGATTTCTACACCGTGGACGGCCTCTACCATTCGTGCAATCCATGCGCGGTGGTGGCCATGGCCACGCCGTATTCCAAAAACAAGCGCACGGTGACCATCATCGACACCGATGTGGAGGGCGGCACCGGAGTGGGCCTGGTGGCCATGATCGAGGTGGTGGCCCTCATGATCGGCGAGGTCGTCCAGTGCTACAGCCCCCACCGGTATGACCTGCCCCGGCCGGCTCGGCCCGGCATGTTCCTGCGGAAAGGCCAGCCCAAGAGCCGCTACCGGCCGGGGAGCTCGACGGATGTGCTGCTCTTCCAGCCCGGCCGGGTGGCCTTTGCCGAGGATCTCACCCGCAACCTCCATCGCCAGGACGTGGCCAGCCGCTTCAGTGCCGGCTTTTCCCGCAGCCTGGTGGAGACCGACGTCAAGGTGCGCTCCGACATCGGCCGGGCGCGCCGGCCGCCCTGCACACCCCGGGAGACCCGGTCATGACGAATGCCCTGTTTCTGGCCCTGTTGGGCGCAAGCCTCTTCACCCTGCAGGCCTGGGGGGCGTATGCCCTGCCGGCCGAGAACTGGCAGATCATTGCAGCGGCGCCGCGCCGCAAGGAGGCCGGCGGCTCGTGGCAAGGGGTCAACTACACCTTCTACGGCTTCTTCACCGCCACCGCCCTGGTCCTGGCTGTGGCCCTGGCCCTGGTGCTGCTGCGCTCCCTGGACATCCCGCTCCTCTGGCTGGCCACGGTCATGGCCCTCATCCTCGGCCTGGCCGTGCCGGCGGCCCGGCTGGTCGCCCGGCTGGTGGAAAAAAAGGCCCACACCTTCACGGTGGGCGGCGCCTCGTTCTGCGGCATCGTCGCCGCCCCCTGGGTCATCGGCAGCGTCAATGCCGTGACCAGGCACATGGGGGGCCAGGCGGTGCCGGTCATGCCGGTGCTCGCGGCCCTGGCCATCGCCCTGGCCCTGGGCGAGGGGGTCGGCCGCCTGGCCTGTTTGTCCTTCGGCTGCTGTTACGGCAAAAGGATGGCCGACCTGCCGCCTTGGCTGGCCGGGCTCCTGCGGGGCTATGGCACTGTGTTTGCCGGCGAGACCAAGAAGGCGGCCTACGAAGGGGGATGCTGCCAGGTGCCGCTGGTGCCGGTGCAGTCCCTGTCCGCTGCGGTCAACACCCTGGCCGCCCTGGCGGGCACCGGGCTTTTCCTGGCCGGCCGCCATGCCAGCGCCTATCTGGTGGCCCTGGGGCTGAGCCTCGGCTGGCGCTGCCTGGCCGAGCAGCTGCGGGCCGATTTCCGGGGCGGCGGCCGCCTGTCCGCCTACCAGATCATGGCCGCCGCCGGTCTGCTCTACGGGGTCCTGACCACCGTTCTCCTGGGCGCCGACCTGCAGATGCCGCCACCGGTCATCCGCCGCGGCCTGGCCAGCCTCTGGCAGCCCGGCGCCATCCTGGCCCTCCAGGGCCTGTGGGCAGCGATCTTCCTCTATACCGGCCGCAGCTCGGTCACCCGGGCCAGTATCGCCTTCGAGGTGGTGCGCCAGCGGGTGTAGCGGTCAAGGCATGGTCTCCGGAAGGAGGATGAACCCCGCTTGACGGAAATGCTGATCAAGGGTGAGCGCTGGTCTGCACCCCATCTGCTCCATCACCAGGAAGGAAAAGCAATCAACCAGCCCCCCACCAGGACGAGCAGATAGCTGGTATCGAGGAAGATGCGGTCCTTCATCGCTTGAGATGTCCGCGCCGTGGCTGGCTGGCAGCGATCTTCCTCGATACCGGCCGCAGCTCGGTCACCCGGGGCCTAACCGAATCCTCATCTTTGCCAAACCGGAAACAAACACTGCTGTCCTATCCTGATGACCGATGAAACAGATGCCGGAATCCATGGACGCTGACAGCAGGATCGGCGAGCCGACAGAGGAGGGGGGAGCTGCGGGCGGTGCCGCAAGCGAGCTGCCGGCCTGCCCCCGCTGCGGCGGCGGCGCGGTCTACCGCTACGGCCATGACCGCCACGGGACCAGACGCTGCCGCTGCCAGGTCTGCGGCCGCCAGTTCAGCCTCGGCCACACCCGGCCGGAAATGGACGACCGCCCGGCCTGCCCTGTCTGTGGCAGCCGGATGCACATCTGTCAGCGGGCCGCACGGGGCCTGGTGCTCCGCTGCGCCGCCTATCCGATCTGCAGGACCTATCACAGGATCGAGCTTTGCGAGGACTGACACCATGGGCTACTACAAGCATCACGTTCCGGGACGGCTGCGCATCAGGAGTCCAAGGGTGCGCCGCAACGAGGCCGCGGCCCAGGAGACCGAACGGCTCATCAGCCAGCTGGCTGGCGTGCGCTCGGTGCAGGCCAACCCGGTCACCGGCAGTGTCACCGTGCAATACGATCGGGAGCGCCTCACCCCGGTGGCCATCCTCCGCCTCCTGGAGCGGGAAGGCCTCTTCGATCCGAAGCAGGCCATGAGCCACGACCAGCATCTGGCCCACACCTCCGGCAGGATGGGAGAGCTGGTGGGCAAGGTGGTGATGAGCCTGGCCATGGATCGAGCCCTGGCCGGCACCGGCCTGTCCTTCCTCTCCGCCCTGATCTGACCCCCCTCCCCTGCCCGGCCCGCTGCCATCATGGCAGCAGGCCTTCAAAACGGGTCCGGGCTGGCAAGGATGAGGTGTGCCCTGAGCAGGGAAGTAATGAATTTACCTGCTACCTGGGCGCCATCCGTCCTTGCCAGGGCCGAACCGCCTCCGTACCATAGGGCATCCGTAGACGAGGCACCGATCCGGTGGCCGACCCGACCTTCGGGCTTGGGTAGCGTCGTGCTGCCGGGGCTGACCGGAACGCTGCAGAGCAAGGGGGGTGCGCATGGGCATGGTGGGAGATCTTCTCAAGGGCAAGACGCTGGTGGGCCTGGCGGTTGGCCTGGGGGCGGCGGTGCTGGCGCCACGCCTTCTGCCGGTGCTGGCCCAGGCTGCCAAGCCGGTGGCCAAGGCGGCCATCAAGAGCGGCCTGGTGCTGTTCGAAAAGGGCAAAGAGCTGGCTGCCGAGACCGGCGAGATCGTCGAGGACCTGTGGGCGGAGGCCAAGGCCGAGGTGGAGGAGGAGCACGCCCTGGCTGCTGGCATGGCCGGGACCGGAGCTGCCTGTCCCCAGGAGCAGCCGGAGCCGGAGGCGGGGCGACTGGCCGTGGACGAGGCCGACAGTGGGCAGCCTGCCTGAGGCGCGGCTTGCCCACCAGCTCCCCGGCCGTGCTCGCCTGCGGATCCCCTCCCGGCAGGGAGATCCGGTCTTCTTCGCCGGCCTGGAGCCGCAGCTTCTGGCCCTGCCCGGCTGCCTGGCCGTCGTAAGCCATGCCCCCCGAGGCAGCCTGGTGGTGCACCACACCGGCAGTCTGCAGGCCTTGGCTCGCCAGGCCCGGCAGGCCGGGCTGTTCGATCTTGCCGCCGGGCCGGAGGCCAAGCGCCCGTGGGCCCAGGGCCCGGTCTCGGTGGCCGTGGCCTTGCGGCAGGAGGTCCGGGCCGCCGATCAGCAGGTGCGCCGGGCCACCGGCGGCCGCTTTGACCTGCCGACCTTGGCGGGCATCGGCCTTCTGGGGGCCGGCGTGCTGCAGATCCTGCGGGGCAATCTGCGGGCTCCGGCCTGGTACACCCTGTTCTGGTACGGCCTCACCCTCCTGTCCGGGGTCCAGGTGGGCGGGAGGAGGCCGGAGGCGGCAGGCGCGCAGGGTCCTGCGACGGGAGTCTCCCGGGACTGAGTGTCCCTTGTCCAGGGGGCGAAGAGGAACATCCGAAGGGACGAGGAGGCAAGCCGATGGTCATCGTGGAAGACGACACCCAGACAGCGACGGCGAGTGGCCCCAGCCTGCAGCAGGCTGGCACCCAGATCAAGAACGGCATCATCCACAGCCTGAAGGGCTTGAACGAGATCGAGGCCGAGATCGTCGCCCTGGCCCGCAACGTGGTCTGCAGCACCCTGCGGGCCACGGGTGACGTGGCCAAGAGCACCGGCGAGGTGGCCAAGGGCACCGTCGACGTGGCCGGCGATGTCATCAAGGGCGCCATCCAGGCCACCGAAGAGGTGGGGGCCGGCCTCATCCTGGGCACCAAGAGTGTGGCCAAGGGCGTGATCATGGGGGTGAGCGATGTGGGCGGCGACCTGGTGACCGCGGCCGGCCAGACCGCCCGGGGGGCCGTGCAGGCCGCGGCCTCGGTCGGGGCCGATGTGGGCCTGGTGGCCCGCCGGACGGTGGACGGGGTCCTGGAGGCCACCCGGGAGGTGGGTGGCAACATCGAGGAGGTCGGCCGCACCGCGGTGGTGGGAGCCATCGAGGCCGCCGGTGCCATTGGCAAGACCGCCAGCCGCACGGTCACCGACGTGCTGGTGGGGGCCATTGGCGGGGCAAAGGAGGTGCTCGTCGCTGCCCTGCCCTCCGCCCCGAGTCCGAAGACGACGAAGGCCGCGGCGGCCGCGGCTGTGCCTCCGGTCGCTCCCGAGGCTTCTGAAGGCGAGGCCGCGGAAGACAAGGGCGGTGCCCGCAAGGCCTTGGTCAAGAAGTAGCCGCCCATGCCGCCCGGCGCTTCGCCTGCTCGGCCCCTGGCCGCATCGTCCGTGGTCGCCACCATCCACGATGCGGTCAGGGGCCGAGCCCGTTTCCGGGTGCCGGGGCTGCGGCGCAGCAAGGCCCTGAAGGTCCATCTGGAAAGCCGGCTGCTCGCCTTTCCCGGCATCGGTCCGGTGTCGGCCAGCACGGTCACCGGCCACCTCCTCGTTTTCTACAACTCCCTTCAGTCCAGCCGGTCGGTGAAATCCTGCGTCGAGGCCGTGCTGGGGGCGGCCGCTGGAAAGGGCACCCCGGCTCCGCCGTCCCCGGTGCCGCAGGTGGCCGCTCCCCGACCCCGGCCGCCAGGGGCCAGCGTGCCCCGACCGGCCAGCGCGACCCCCGCCCTCTCCTGGCATGCCCTGGACCGCCAGGAGGTGGTGCAGGCGCTTACGACCTCTCCGGCCGGCCTGAGCCAGAAGGAGGCGGACCGCCGGCTGGCCCGCTACGGCCCCAATCTGCTGCCCGAGGCAGTGCCCCGGTCGCCCTGGCGCGTCCTCGCCGAGCAGCTGGCCTCGGTGCCGGTGGCGCTCCTGGCCGGGGCCGCGGTCCTGTCCGCTGCCACCGGCGGCCTGGTGGACGCGGTGGTGATCATGGGGGTGGTGGGCATCAACGCCGCCATCGGCTACGTCACGGAAAGCCAGACCGAGCGCACCATCCATGCCCTGAAGGATCTGGTGCGGCCCCGGGCCCTGACCTTGCGGGATGGGCAGGTCCGGGACACCGGCGTCGAGGAGCTGGTGCCAGGGGATGTGCTGGTCCTGCGCCCCGGCCAGTACGTCGCCGCCGACGCCCGGCTGGTGGAGAGCGCCCGGCTGTCCATCGACGAGTCGGCCTTGACCGGTGAGAGCGTGCCCGCGGCCAAGCAGGCCGAGGTGACGGTGGAGGCGGCGATGCCCCTGCCGGACCGCTGCAACATGGTCTATCTCGGCACTCTGGTCACCGGGGGCCAGGGCCTGGCGGTGGTGACCGCCACCGGCAGCCAGACCGAGGTGGGTGCCATCCAGACCATGGTGGGCCGGGAGACCGCACCGGCCACCCCCATGGAGCAGCAGCTGGACCGGCTGGGCACCCAGATGTCGGTGGTCTCGGGCGTGCTGTGCGGCCTGGTCTTTGTCCTTGGACTCCTGCGAGGCCAGGGCTTCATCCCCATGCTGAAGGCCGCCATCTCCCTGGCCGTGGCCGCGGTCCCTGAAGGGCTGCCCACGGTGGCCACCACCACCCTGGCCCTGGGGGTGCGCGCCATGCGCCGCCGGGGGGTGCTGGTCCGCCACCTCGACGCCATCGAGGCCCTGGGCGCCACCCAGGTGCTGTGCCTGGACAAGACCGGCACCATCACCGCCAACCGCATGACCGTGGTGGAGGTGCTGGTGGGTGGCCGCAGCCATGCCCTGGACGGGCCGCGTGCCCCCCTGTCCCTGGGCGATGGCGAGGGACTGGCCAACGAGGCCCGGGCCCTGGCCGCGGTGGCCTGTCTGTGCACCGAAAGCGAGGTCATCCCCGGCGAGGGCGAGGTGGTGGTGAGCGGCTCGCCCACCGAAAAAGCGCTGGTGCACATGGCCATGGATGCCGGTCTCGACGTGGCGGCCATGCTCCTGGCCCTGCCCCGCGCGAGCATCCTGCACCGGGCCGAGGGCCGCAACCTCATGGTGACCCTGCACACCAACGGCGGTGGCCCGCGCCTGGCAGCCGTCAAGGGCAGCCCCCTGGAGGTCCTGGCACTGGCCTCCTGCCATATGCAAGGCGGCGAGGTCCGGCCCCTGGACGACGAGACCCGGGAATTCCTGCGCCAGGAGAACGAGGTCATGGCCGGCAAGGCCTTGCGGGTCCTGGGTCTGGCCTACGCCCTCCTGGACGAGGACGACTCCGTCACCGACGCGGAGGCCCTGGCCGGCTGCCAGCTCACCTGGCTGGGCCTGGTGGGGATGGCCGATCCGGTGCGGCCCGGGGTGCGGGCCCTCATCGCCCGCTTCCACCGGGCCGGCGTCAAGACGGTGATGATCACCGGCGACCAGTCGCCCACCGCCTACGCGGTGGGCAAGGCCCTGGACATCTCCGGCTCGGAGCCCCTTGGCATCCTGGACTCCACCACCTTCAGCCATCTGCCGCCCGAGGCCCTCCAGGCCCTGGCGGCCCAGGCCGCGGTCTTCTCCCGGGTGAGTCCGGCCCACAAGCTGGAGATCGTCCGGGCCTTGCAGGCCAGCGGCCGGGTGGTGGCCATGACCGGCGACGGCATCAACGATGGCCCGGCCCTGAAGGCCGCCGACATCGGCATCGCCATGGGTGGCACCGGCACCGATGTGGCCCGGGAGGTGGCGGATGTCATCCTGGAGGATGACCAGCTGGACACCATGCTGGAGGCAGTGGCCCAGGGCCGCACCATCCACGGCAACGTGCGCAAGGCCCTGCATTTCCTCCTCGCCACCAACTTGAGCGAGATCATCGTCGTCTTCGCCGCCAATGCCGCCGGCCTGGGCCAGCCCTTGACCGAGATGCAGCTCTTGTGGATCAACCTGGTCACGGACATCTTCCCGGGCCTGGCCCTGTCCCTGGAGCCGGCCGAGGCAGACGTTCTTTGGCAGCCGCCCCGGGACCCCCGGGAGCCCATCGTCCACCGGGCGCACCTGGCGCGGCTGGGCCGGGAGGCAGCGGTGCTGGGGGCCTCCTCCCTGGCCGCCTACGGTTACGGGCTGGCCCGTTACGGCCGGGGCCCCCGGGCCGGCGGCCTGGCCTTCCTGTCCCTCACCATCGGCCAGCTCCTGCACGCCCTGTCCTGCCGCTCCGACCGCCACACGGTGCTGGACTATGGCCACCTGGCGCCCAACCGGCACCTGTCCCGGGCCCTTTTGGGATCCCTGGCCCTGCAAGGGGCGGCCATTCTGGTGCCCGGCCTGCGCTCCTTCCTGGGCGTGGCCGCCCTGGGGGTGAGCGATCTTCTGGTGGTGGGGGCCGCCGCTGGCCTGCCGCTTGTCGTCAACGAAACCGTGAAGAAGGCCACCACGGCCCGGCGGCCGCCGGCCACCCCCTTGCCGCCGGTGCCGGCCTGCTGAGGCCACAACCCGTGAGGAAGGCCCATGCGCCAGAACTTCATCTTCACCTCCGAATCGGTGACCGAGGGCCATCCGGACAAGCTGTGTGACCTCATCAGCGACGCCATCGTCGATCGCTTCCTGCAGCAGGATCCCTGTGCCCGCATCACCGCGCAGTGCGCCCTGGCCCAGAGCATCGTCTTCGTGGCCGCCCACTTCTCGTCCACCGCCCTCATCGACATCCCCCAGGTGGTGCGGGACGTCATCACCCAGGTGGGCTACAACGAGGAGGGCTTCAACGGCAAGACCTGCACGGTCCTGACCAGCCTCAATGACGTGCCCCTGGACCCGAGCCGGCGCTACGACGAGCACAGCCTGGACGAGGCCGGCGTCGAGGCGGTGGGGGCGAGAAACCAGGTCAATGTCTTCGGCTTCGCCTGCCGGCAGAGCCCCGGGCTGCTGCCGATGCCCATCTGGCTGGCCCACAAGCTGGCCCGCCGCCTGAGCGCGGTGCGCTTCCAGGGGATCCTGCCCTACCTGGCCCCGGACGGTCGCGCCCAGGTGGGGGTGGAATACCGGCAGGGCCGGCCGGTGCGGGTCAACAGCGTCAACCTCCAGGTCTGCCTGCGCGCCACCGCCGGTGCCGTGGATCCCGATCGTCTGGGCAACGAGGTGCGGGCGGCGGTGATCGAGCCGGCCTTTTTTGGCGAAGAGATCCAGCCCGACGGCACCACCCTGGTCATGGTCCGCAGCGGCGGCTCCTTCCTGCCCTGCGGCCCCACCGCCCATTCCGGGCTCACCGGTCGCAAGAACGCCATCGACACGTACGGCGAATACGCCCGCCACAGCGGCGCTGCGCTCTCCGGCAAGGACCCCAACCGGATCGACCGCACCGGCGCCTATGCGGCCCGGTACGCCGCCAGGAATCTGGTGGCGGCAGGGCTGGCCGGCGAGTGCGAGGTGCATCTGAGCTATGCGGTGGGGGTGGCCCGGCCGGTGAGCGTGCAGGTGGAAAGCTTTGGCACCGGTCACCTGGATGACGAGGCCCTCGGCCACCTGGTGCGCCGGCAGTTCGATTTCCGGCCCGCCGCCATCCTCCGCCAGTTCCGGCTGCGGCACCTGCCGGCCTCGGTCAAGGGCGGCTTCTACCGGAAGCTGGCCGCCTACGGCCAGGTGGGCCGGATGGACATGGGCCTGCCCTGGGAGGTCACGGATCGGCTCGCCGCCCTGCGGGCCGAGGCCGGCCTGGCGGCACGGGCGGGGGGCTAGCCGAAGGGACGGCCAGCCGGAAACTGGCCATGGTGGCCTCCCATAAGTCCTATAGGTCCTGCAGGTCCTATAGGTCCCGTGGGTCCATGGGTCCATGGGATTTGTGGCTTGCCATACGCGGGGCGCACCCAACTGGGTGAGACGCCGGAAGTCCGCTCTGGTGGCCGTTGTTTCCTGCGAGAGACCGCCCGCCCTCAGAGCAGGTCCGAGGCCAGGTCCGCCAGTTGCGAGCGCTCGCCCTTGGCCAGATGGACATGGGCGAAGAGGGGCTGGCCGGCCAGCTTGTCGATGAGGTGGGACAAGCCGTTGGACTGGGTGTCCAGATAGGGGTGGTCGATCTGGAACAGATCGCCGGTGAGGACGATCCTGGTGCCAGCCCCGGCCCGGGTGACGATGGTCTTCACCTCGTGGGGCGTGAGGTTCTGGGACTCGTCCACGATCACGAAGAGCTTCACCAGGGAGCGCCCCCGGATGTAGGCCAGTGGCTCGATGACCAGCCCGCCCTCGGCCAGGAGCCGGCCCAGGGCCCGGTGGCGGTCGGAGCCTTCCGGGAACTGGCCCCGGATCACCGCCAGGTTGTCGTAAAGGGGCTGCATGTACGGGTGCAGCTTGGCCTGCACATCCCCGGGCAAGAAGCCCAGGTCCCGGTTGGACAAGGGCACCACCGGCCGGGCCAGGAGGATCTGGCGGTAGTCATGGAGCCGCTCCAGGGCAGCGGCCAGGGCCAGAAGGGTCTTGCCGGTGCCTGCCTTGCCGGTGATGGCCACCAGGGGGATATCCCGGTTCATAAGGGCATCCAGGGCAAAGGCCTGCTCGGCGTTGCGAGGCGTGATCCCGCTGGCGCTCCCTTTCCGGACCAGGCGGACGGTGCCGGCCGCGGCCTCGAAGAAGCCCAGGGCCGACTGCTTGCCGTTGCGCAGGATCAGAAACTCGTTGGCCGCCGGCTGGCGGCTCAGTCCCGCCTCGCCTGGCTCCAGGCGCCCGCCGGCGTGGAGCTGCTCGATGACGCCGGCCGTCAGATGATCGACGGCCGTGCAGCCCCGGTTCAAGGTGGCCGGATCCTTGACGTGATCGCTGGTGTAGTCCTCGGCGGCCAGCCCCAGGGACCGGGCCTTCATCCGCAGGTTGACGTCCTTGGAGACCAGAATCACCGGCCGGGACGGATGCTCGCCGGCCAGCCGGTAGGCGACGTTGAGGATCCGATGGTCGGCGCTGTCCGTATGGAAATGGGGACGCAGATCCCGGTGCACCGGCTTTTCCAGGCGCACCATGATCCGCCCTGCACCCCGGTCGATGGGCACGCCGCCGTTGAACAGCCTGGCGGCATCCAGGGCATCCAGTGCCCGGGTGAACTCCCGGGCATGGTAGTTCACCGCCTGACCACCCTTCTTGAACCCGTCCAGCTCCTCGATAACGGTGATGGGCACGACCACGTCATGCTCCTGGAACCGGTGGAAGCACGACGAATCGTGGAGAATGACATTGGTGTCCAGGACGAAGATCTTGCGTCTCTTGGGCATGGGGTCTCCTGGAGGGTTGCCGGCGATGTCGGACGGCGCGGCTCGACACGAAAGCAGGGCGGGAAAACCAGGCGGTCAGGCCGGGAAATGGCGGGCGGGAAGGAATCGGCCATGGCTCACTATGCCCGGGCCAGATGAAGGAGGGATGAAGGTTTGATCAATTGTCCGTGAAGGACCCGCGGTAGGGGCCAGGGGCATTAACGAAATCCTCACCACCTCCTTGCCCAATCCTGACACAAGGGCCGTATGCTGGACACGAATCGTCGAGGCTGCCGGCCTCCCCATCCCCAGCCATCCTGCGAGGAATGCCATGGAATGCCGATTCTTGAAGCGCTACGACACCGGCGAGGGCGGCTGGGCTGTTTCGTGCTGCACCGCCCGCAGCTGCACCTACATCCCCAGTCTCGCTGAGCTGAGCCGGCGCTGTGGCAGCGGCAGCGGCTGTCCCTTCCGGCCGGCGGCCATGGCCCGCCCGCAAGCGTCGCCTATCCCCCCGACCGGAGGCCACACCGACCCGGTGGCGGCCTGAATGCCCACCAGACCACGAGGAGACGTCTCCATGGAGCCTGACATCGCGGAGAAGCTCCAAGAGCTGCGGCAGGCCGCCCAGGCCTTTTCTGCCCGGATCGACGCCTTCAGGGAAGAGATCAAGGAGGGTGGCCGGAGTGACCGCGGGCTGGGCAACGGCATGGAGGAGGCGGAGTGCGCCATGGTCGACTCCATCCACCATGTGAGCATCCGTCATGCCGAGGCCTGCCGGGCTCGCATGCAGCAGGTGCAGGAGGCGCTGGCGCGCCTGACCGGGGGTGGCTACGGGATCTGCCGGGAATGTGAGAATCCCATCGACCGGCGCCGGCTGGCGGTGCTGCCCTTTGCCGTCCTGTGCCGGGAATGCCAGGAGGAAACGGAGACGGCCCCGGGCGGGCGCGCCTTCCCTTGTCGGCCGCCGGCCGCCGGCCGCCGGCCAGCCGGCGTCACTCCTTGAAGCGGTAGCCGATGCCCCGTACCGTCTCGATGAGCTTGCCGGCCTCCCCCATCTTCTTCCGCAGGCCGAAGATCTGCACATCCACCAGCCGCGGGGTCACCGCGTACTCGTAGCCCCGGACCTTGTCGATGATCTGCTGGCGGGTGAAGACCCAGCCCGGCCGGCGGACCAGAAGCTCCAGGATGGCGAACTCGGTCACCGTCAGATGGATCTCCCGGCCCTCGTGGGTGACCAGATGGCGGCTGGGGTCGACGGTCAGCCGGCCCACCACCAGGAGATCCTGCTTGGGCGCGTCCTTGCGGCCCTCCTGCTGGCTGCGGCGCAGGACTGCAGCGATGCGGGTCAGGAGCATCTTGGGGCTGAAGGGCTTGGTGAGGTAGTCGTCGGCGCCCAGGTTGAGGCCGGTGACGATATCCTCCTCCTCGCCCTTGGCGGAGAGGATGATCATGGGCAGGGCCTTGGTGCTCTCGGCGGCGCGGATGCCCCGGCACACCGCCAGCCCGTCCATGCCCGGCAGCATGATGTCGAGCAGCACCAGCGCCGCGCGCTCCCGGCCGAGGATGGCCAGGGCCTCCTCGCCGGAGTCGGCGCACAGCACCCGGTAGCCCTGCTTCACCAGGTTGTAGGTGACCAGCTGCTGGATGTTCTCGTCATCCTCCACCAGGAGGATGGGCTCCCTGGCCATGCCGCTCCTCCCTCTCTCTTTCAGGCGCCGGCGGCAGCGTCGCCCGGCTCCGGCCGGTGGCGGACGATGGCGCCCTGCTGCATGTAGATGACATCCTCGGCGATGTTCGTGGCATGGTCGGCGATCCGCTCCAGGCCCCGGGAGACGCCGAGGAGGATGTTGAGCTGGGCATAGCGCTCCGGCGAGCGCTGCATGATCTCCTCGATCCGGGCCCGGATCGCCCCCTTCATCCGGTCCACCTCGTCATCCCAGAGCCGAACCCGGTGCGCCAGATCCACGTCGAAGTGCACGAAGGCGTCCAGGCTCTGGCTCAGAAGCGCCGCCACCTTGACGAACATCTGCACCAGCTCCGGCGGCGTCTGGGCCGGCCCGGCCTGGCCGCCGAGCCGGGCTGCCGCCGCCATCGGCGCCACCTTCAAGGCGATCTTGACGCACAGATCGCCGATCCGCTCCAGGTCGTTGTTGATCTTGAGGATGGTGATCACCTGCCGGAGATCCCCGGCCACCGGCTGAAAAAGGGCCAGGACCGCCAGGCAGCTCTCCTCCAGGGCGATCTCCGCCTGGTTGAGCAGCCGGTCGTTCTCGCGCACCTCCTGGGCCAGGGCCACGTCCCCGGCCAGGAAGGCCCGCCGGGCCTGCTCCAGGCTCTCGCCCGCCAGGGCCCCCACGACCAGGAGCTGCCGCCGCAGCCCCTCAAGCTTTGCGCTCAGCGTCTTGCCCACGCGCCATCCCCCTTGTGCTGTGGAGCCAGCCTGCCCCGGGCTCAGCCGAAGCGGCCGGTGATGTAGTCCTCGGTGTCCTTGCAGGCCGGTACCGTGAAGACCTGCTTGGTCTCGCCGTACTCCACCAGGCGGCCCAGGTACATGAAGGCGGTGTAGTCGGAGACCCGCGCCGCCTGCTGCATGTTGTGGGTGACGATGACGATGGTGTAGCTGCCCCGCAGCTCGGCGATCAGGTTCTCGATCTGGCTGGTGGAGCGGGGGTCCAGGGCCGAGCAGGGCTCGTCCATGAGAATGACGTCCGGCGCCACGGCGATGGCCCGGGCGATGCACAGCCGCTGCATCTGGCCGCCGGACAGCCCCATGGCCGATTCCCGCAGCCGGTCCTTGACCTCATCCCACAGGGCCGCCCGCTTCAGGCTCTGCTCGGCCACCGCCTCCAGGGTCGCACGGTCGTTGATCCCCGCCACCCGGAGGCCGTAGACCACGTTCTCGAAGACCGACTTGGGGAAGGGGTTCGACTTCTGGAAGACCATGCCGGCCCGGCAGCGCAGGCGGATGACGTCCATCTCCGGGGAGAAGACATCCTCGCCCTCGATGCGGATACTGCCCTCCACCCGCACCCCCTGAATGAGATCGTTCATGCGGTTGAAGCAGCGCAGAAGGGTCGACTTGCCGCAGCCGGAGGGCCCGATCAAGGCCGTCACCTCGTGGCGGGGGATGCCGAAGGCGATGTCGAACAGGGCCTGGGCCTGGCCGTAATAGAGGTTGAAGCGGTCGACGACGATGATCGGATCGCCCACAGTGGCGATACGGACTGTTCCTTCTGCCATGGCGATAACAGTACCTTCGCTCGGGGAGCGCTTGGCGGTCCTCAGACCCCGCTCACGTAGTAGTGCCGCCGCATGCGGTTGCGGAGCAGGATGGCGCCGCTGGTCATGAGCACCACGATGCCCACCAGGAGCAGGGTGGTGGTGAAGACCATGGGCTTGGCCGCCTCGACGTTGGGCGACTGGAAGCCGATGTCGTAGATGTGGAAGCCCAGATGCATGAACTTGCGATCCAGGTGCAGATACGGGAAGACCCCGTCCACGGGCATGGCCGGTGCCAGCTTGACGACACCGGTGATCATGAGGGGCGCCACCTCGCCGGCAGCCCGGGCCATGGCCAGGATGAAGCCGGTCATGATCCCGGGTGAGGCCATGGGCACGAGGATGCGGGTCAGGGTCTGGAAGCGGGTGGAGCCCAGGGCCAGGGAGCCCTCGCGGATGCCGGTGGGGATGGCGCCCAGGGCCTCCTCGGTGGCCACGATCACCACCGGCACGGTCAGCAGGCCCAGGGTCAGGCTGGCCCAGAGGATGCCGCCGGTGCCGAAGGTGGGCGTGGGCAGCCGCTCCGGGAAGAAGGCCTGGTCGATGGCCGCGCCCAGGCCGTAGATGAAGAAGCCCAGGCCGAAGATGCCGTAGACGATGCTGGGGATGCCGGCCAGGTTGTTCACCCCCACCCGCACCAGCCGCACGAGCGGCCCGGGCTTGGCATACTCCCGCAGGTAGATCCCGGCCAGGACCCCGAAGGGGAAAGAGAACAGGCTCATGAGAAAGACCATCATCACCGTGCCCAGGATGGCCGGGAAGAGCCCGCCCTCGGTGTTGGACTCCCGGGGATCGTCCAGCAGGAGCTCCTTGAGCTTGCCCAGGTAAAGGCCCAGTTTGGCGGTCAGCGACATGGCGTTGGGCCGGTAGGCCCGGACGATGTCCAGGAGGGGCACCTCGCGCTCCCGGCCGGCGGCATCCTGCATGAGCACCACGTCCTGGCGCAGGGCCGCGGTCCGCCGGGACAGCTCGCCGGCCTGGCTGGCAAAGAGCGCCGCCAGCTCCGCCTCCTGGCGCTCCAGCTCGAGGACCTGCGGCTGGTCGGGGCTCTGGCCGGCAAAGAGGAGCGAGCGCCGGCGATCCTTGATGGCAGCCAACCGGCGGTTGAGCTTGGACAGGCCCTCGCTGCGGGCGGTCAGCTCCTGCCGCTCCCTGGCCACCCGCGCCAGGGCGGCCGCAAGCCCCGGCCAGCCGTCCTGGCCGGCGGCGGCGGCTCCCAGCGCCGGCAGCCGCAGGCCGGCAATGAAGCCGTAGAAGTTGCCGTACTCCTGCCGCTCCAGCACCAGGGCCTCCGGTGGCGTGGCGGTCGATTGCACCTGGTCTGCGGGCACCCAGCGGAAGTCCAGGCCATAGAGGTCCCGGTTGCCGATCTTGAGCTGCAGCCGCCGGCCGCCGTCCGGCCGCTCCTCCTCCTGGAGGATTTCCCCCAGGAGCGGCGGCCCGCCGCTCATCTCCAGCCGGGTGAGGGTGTGGGGCCAGAACACCCCCAGGCCGTTGGCCAGCACCACCAGCAGGAGGCAGGTGGCCATGAGCAGGATCAGGCTTACGGCCGTGGCGCTCAGCCAGACCCAAGGCTCCCCCTCCCGCCAGTACCGGCTCTGCTGTCGCCCGTCCATAACGACCCTCCCGGGTATGACGCCGCTGGCCCACCGCCTCCGGGCCAGCGGCCGGCGGCGGCGGTCGCTCAATAGCGCACGTATTTGCGCCGCAGCCGCTCGCGCACCAGCTCGGCCGTGGTGTTGATGACAAAGGTCAGGAGGAAGAGGATCACCGCGCACAGGAACAGCACCCGATACAGGGTGCCGCCGAAGGGCGCCTCCGGCACCTCCACGGCGATATTGGCGGCCAGGGTCCGCATGCCGTTCCAGGGCGCCAGATCCATGATCGCTGTGTTGCCGGTGGCCATCAGCACCACCATGGTCTCGCCCACCGCCCGGCCGAGACCGATCATGAGGCCGGCAAAGATGCCGGGGCTGGCCGAGGGCAGGATGACCTTCCAGACCGTCTGCCAGCGGCTGGCGCCCAGGGCCAGGGAGGCGGCGGTCAGGCTGCCGGGGATGCTGGACAGGGCGTCCTCGGCGATGGAGAAGATGATGGGGATGACGCAAAAGCCCAGGCCGAAGGCGATGATCACCGCGTTGCGCTGGTCGTAGCGCACCCCGAGGTGCTCGTAGAGCCAGAGCTTGAAGTCACCGAGCCAGGCCGCCTCCAGACGCGGCCCGGCAGCGATGCCCAGCCAGACCACGGCGACGATCACCGGCATCACCCACAAGAACTCGGTGCCGGGGCGGGCCCGGCTGGCGACCCCATGCCGCTGGGCCAGCCGCCACAGCATCATGATCAGAAAGAAGGCGGCAGGCAGGAGAGCCGTGGCCAGGATCACGCCCACCAGGGATCCTTCCACCAGGGGCGCCAGCCAGAGGGCCGCCAGAAAGCCCAGCACCACCGAGGGCACCGAGGCCATCACCTCCACCACCGGCTTGACCAGGGCCCGGGTGCGGTGGCCGGCGAACTGGCTGATGTAGACCGCGCCCAAAAGGGCCAAAGGCACGGCCAGGGCCATGGCGTAGAGGGTGCCTTTGAAGGTGCCGAAGATGAGGGGCACAATGCCAAGCTTCGGCTCATAGTCGTCGTTGGCTGCCGAGGACTGCCAGGCGTGGGCCGGCCGGTCGTAGCCCTCGTACCACACCGGCGCAAAGAGCGTCCGCCAGCTGACCTCCGGGTGGGGCATCTCCACGGTCCACAGCCGGTAACGGCCGTCGGCCGCCACCCCCAGGAGGCCGTTGTTGCGGGGCGCCAGGGCCCAGAGGCTGAGGCCCGGCTGGGAGTCCAGGCGCACCAGCCGGCGCTCGCTGGTCATGTGATCGAGATGGACCGCGCCGCTGGCATCCAGGCTCAGGAGGCTCTTGTCCCGCTCCGAGGCGATGATGCGGGTGACAGCGCCGTCATGGCCGGACAGGCGGTGGATCGGCTGCAGCCGTTTGCCCTCCCCCGGCGCATCGCCGAAGGGCACCGGCATCCAGGTGGCAAGCCCCCCCTGGCCGTCGCCCACGGCCAGGGACTGGGAGCCGAGCACCAGGGCCAGGGCCGTGATCGGCCGATCCGGTCCTGCCGCGGCCGATTCCTGCAGCCGGGGATCCTCGAGATCGTCCAGAGGCCAATGGAGCAGGCGGCCGCCGGCGGTGCCGGCGTAAAGCGCCTCGCCGCCGGCACTCAGGACCAGCTCCGTCACCGCCCCGGCCGCCGATTCCACGGCCAGCTCGGCCGTCTCCAGCACCTCCTGCTGGTCGCCGAAGAGGTCGGTCTTGACGCCCCGGCGGTGGACCAGGATGCGGTTGTCTGCCCGGAGCACGGCCACCGTCAGGCCCTCCTCGACGCTGCCGGCAGCGGCCGCCCGCACCGCCGCCGGACCGGCGCCATCACCGGGCAGCAGCCACACCGCCTCCGCCAGGATGGGGCGCTCGCCAACAGGCGCCAGGGACAAGGACAGGACCGAGATCGCCCCGTCGCTCCAGAGCACCACCACCTGCCGCGGCCGGTCGGCCCGGGCCAGGCGCACCGTAGCCGCCTCGTCGCCGCCGGGATGGCGGAGCCGCTCCCGGTGGGTCTCCTGGCCATCGGCCAGCCGGAAGGTCAGAAAAGCGCCGTCCGCCCGCAGCAGATAGGCGTGGGCCATGGTCTCGTCCACCCCGGCCAGAAGGACATCCCCTCCCCCCGGCTCCGGGGAGACGGCGCCTTCCCGGACCAGCTCCGTGGCAGGCGGCAGAAAGAGCGGCAGGGCAACCCGGGCGATGAGCACGATGATGGCGAGCACGCAGCCGATCACCAGGATGCCGCCCAGGGTGATGACCTGGCGGGCCAGGCGATCCAGGCGCTGGCGGCGCTGGATCTGGCGGCGGTCCGTGAACAGGGACGGGTCGAAGGGTGTCTGGGGCAAGAGTGGAAGGTCCCGGGGCTGATGCGGTGCAAAGCCGCTCGAAAGCCGAGCCGGCCGATGGCCGAAGGCCACAATAGATGTCTCTTGTTAAGATTTGATTACGATTCTATTTGGCTTCGATGAAGGACGGCAAGCAGGTGCGGGCAAAAAAAGCATCCCCCCGGGAAAGCCCCGGGGGGATGCTCCGGCAAGGTGGGAAGAAGGGCAGCAAGGGTCGGGCCGGCGCCTCTTCCGGCCCCGCTCACTGGAGCTTGGCCAGCTCCTTGGTGACCACGGCGGCCGGCAGCGGCAGGTAGCCGTCCTTGACCACGATCTGCTGGCCTTCCTGGGACAGGGCGTAGCGCAGGAATTCGCTCACCAGGCTGTCCAGGGGCTTGGCCGGATCCTTGACCACGTAGATGTAGAGCATCCGGCTCAAAGGGTATTTGCCGGACAGGACGTTGTCGTAGGTGGGCTCGAAGGCCGGCTTGCCGTCGGCCGCCGACAGGGCCAGGGCCTTGACGCCGGAGGTCAGATAGCCGATGCCCGAGTAGCCGATGGCGGCCTTGTCCTCGGTGATCGCCATGACCACTGCCGCCGACCCCGGCTGCTCCTTCACCGTATCCTTGAAGTCACCCTTTGCCAGGGCGTGCTCCTTGAAATAGCCGTAGGTGCCGGAGGCAGAGTTGCGGCCGTACAGGCTGATGGGCCGGCCGGCCAGCTCGCCGGTCACCCCCAGCTCGCCCCAGGTATTCACCGGCGCATGGCCGCTCTTGCCGGTCTTGGAGAAGATGCCGTCCACCGCTGGCAGGGACAGCGCCTGCACCGGGTTGTCCTTGTGCACGAACACCGCCAGCGAGTCCAGGGCCACGCCGATGCTGGTGGGCTTGGCGCCGTACTTCTTTTCCAGCTCCTCCATCTCCGAGGCCTTCATGGGCCGGGACATGGGGCCCAGCTGGGCGGTGCCGGCCAGCAGGGCCGGGGGGGCGGTGCTGGAGCCCTTGCCCTCCACCTGGATGTTGACGTTGGGATAGACCTTGCGGAAGCCCTCGGCCCAGTAGGTCATGAGGTTGTTGAGGGTGTCGGAGCCGATGGAGTTGAGGTTGCCGGCGACGCCGGTGGCCTGCTGGTACGCCGGAATGGCCGCATCCACCTTGACCTCGGCCGCCTGGGCGGCGCCTCCCCCCAGGCCGGTCAGGAGCATGGCTCCCGCGACCATCGCCGTTCTCGCCAACACGCTTTTCATCATGATCGATTCCTCCAACAGGGTGAATGGATGGGTGCCCGGGCCGGGAGCCGCGTGCCCGCGCCACCCGCACCCGTGTCGTGCCTGGGACAAGGATAGACCGGATCCGTTACGATTTGATGAAGATGTTGTGAGCATTCCGTAAAAGCGGCAGCCACGTGCCGGCCCGGCTGGCCCCGGCCGCCGCTTGCCGGGATTGCGTCCGGATATTCGATAAGCAGAGGTCCAGTCCGCAGGGCGACGCATGCGTCGCCCCCACCCGGCCCAAAAAGCCGCCAGCATCCCGGAGCAGATGGGGGCACAACGGGCCGTCTGCCCTGTTTTGCCATTGACACCCAACCCCCGCGTTGGCGATGATCTCGAACGGCGGAGCGCTGGCCGGGTCACCCGATGCCCGGCGGCCGCACGGCGCCGGTGGGCCCGGAAGGGGGACAGGCCCCAGGGGCGGCAACAAGAGCCAATGAGGGAGGGCGATGACGATGACGGACTGGAACGGAAGGCTGGTGGGGATGGTCGTGACCGTGCTGCTCGTGGTGGGTTTGGCGGTGCTGTCCGGCACCTGGGTGCAGGCCGAAGACCCCAGGGTGCCGGATGTGGAGCACCCCATCATGAAGCCGGCCATGTTCACGGACAAAGGCAAGTGCGAGAACTGCGGCATGGGGCTCAACATGTGGGCCCGCACCAGGCACAGCTTCAGGATCGCCGATGGCGAGCACCACGTCTGCTCCCTGCACTGTCTGGCCGACGTCTCCGCCAAGGCCGGGGAGAAGCCGCAGGCGGTCATGGCCGCGGTCTATCTGGCGCCGGAGAAGATGGTGGATGCCGCCAGCGCCAGCTACGTGGTGGGCTCAACAGCCAGGGGCACCATGAGCATGGTCTCCAAGATCGCCTTTGCCAGCCGCGACGAGGCCGAGGCCTTCAGCAAGGAGTACGGAGGGGAGGTGCAGGGCTTCGCTGCGACCCTGGACAAGGCCATGACGACGCTGCCCGAGGAGCGGCTGACCATTGCCGCCAACCGGCTCAAGAAGGGCAAGATCGTGGAGGCGACCCTGCAGGACGCCTGCGTCACCTGCGGCATGAAGCCCGCCCAGTTCCCGAAGCACAGCTGCCAGCTCATCACCAGGGATGGCCAGCGCCTGCACTTCTGCTCCACCAGCTGCCTGGTCCGCTACCTGGACAACCCGGCCGACTTCGGCGGCGCCAAGGAGCAGGTTGGTGACGCCTGGGTCACCGTCTATCCGGAGGGCGGCTTTGACTACGCGTCCGGGCTCTACTACCTGGTCGGCTCCTCGGTCATGGGCAGCATGGGTCCGGAGGCCCTGCCCTTCCGCCTCAAGGCCGCTGCCGAGGCCTTGGCCAAGGAGAAAGGCGGCCAGGTGGTCCGTTTCCAGGATCTCACCTCGCTTATGATCCGGAACGGCAAGTAGGCCAAGCCCCGGTCCTTTGCGGGCGATCGGCCCGATGCCGGCAGGCCCTGTGCACCGGGGGCTGCCGGCATCGGCGCGCTGGGCGCGAGAGACGCCCCGGTGGCGCCAGGCACCGCCGCCCGCCCGGCCAGGCGATCAGCACCGGGCGCCGGCTACGGCTGCCCCTCCCTTCGCCCCGTCGGACCCGGCCAGGGCAACCACCTTGGAGGCCAGGAGACCAAAGGTGTACGGCTTCAGCATATACTCCCGGACCCCGCAGGCCCTGGCCACATCCTCGGACACCATGTCGCTGTAGCCGGTCACCAGGATGATCGGCAGGTCGGGACGGACCTCCAGGGCCCGCTGGGCCAGCTTGATCCCGGTCAGCTCCGGCATGGTCTGGTCGGTCACCAGCACATCGAAGTCCCCAGGCCTCGCCCGGAGGTGCACCAGGGCCTCCAGGCTGCTGCTCTTGACGGTGACCCGGAAGCCAACCTCCGCCAGGTAGGCGGAGGCCAGCTCGGTGATCATGTGCTCATCGTCCACCAGGAGAACCCGGATGCCGCCGCCATGGGTCGGCCGGCCGCTGGTGACGAGCGCGGGATGGTCGGTCATGCGCCGCGACAGCGGCAGGTAGATGTGAAAGGTGCTGCCTTGGCCTGGTGCGGATTCGACTCTGACGCCGCCGCCGCAACCCGTGACAATGCCATGCACCACGGACAGCCCCATGCCCGTGCCCTCGCCAGGCCCCTTGGTGGTGAAGAACGGCTCGAAGATCCGGGCCAGATGCGCCGGCTCGATGCCGTGGCCGGTGTCCTGCACCGAAACCCGGACGCAGGGCCGCTCCTGCAGCAGCGCACCGCCATCGTGATCGACCATCGGGCCGCTGGCCTCCCGGAGGGAGACCGTCAACCGGCCGCCCCCCCCCCGCATGGCGTGGGCGGCGTTGGTGCACAGATTCATGAGGATCTGGTGCACCTCGGCCGGATCGATGACCACCGTGGCCTCCTCGATCAGGACCTCGGTGGCGATGGTGATGGTGGCCGGCAGCGACGAGCGCAAGAGCTGCATCACCTCCCGGACCACGGGAGCGAGGCTGATCGGCACCCGCTCGCTGCTCCGCTGGCGGCTGAAGGTCAGGATCTGCCGCACCAGCTCCTTGGCCCGCTTCGAGGCGGTGAGGATCTGATCGACGTAGCCCACAATCGCCGGCTGCTCCACCCCCAACAGCTTCTTGATCAGCTCGGCATAGCCCATGATCGGCAGAAGGATGTTGTTGAAATCGTGCGCAATGCCGCCGGCCAGGGTGCCGATGGCCTCCATCTTCTGGACCTGGGAGAGCTGGCTCTGCATCCGGATGCGCACCTGCTCATAGAGGGCGAGAAGCGAGAGGTTGGACACGACCCCGGCGTAGATGCCATTCCTGGTGATGAGGATGCCGTCGCTCAGAGGCTGGCTACCCAGCCGGATCAGGATCTCATCGATGGGGGTCTGGTACTCGACGGTCAGACAGCCCCGCACAAAGGCGGTGACGCTTTCCCGCTTGATCAGCTCCCGGCCGAACATGCCGTAGGCGTAGTCCTTGAGCTCCAGCTCCCGGACGATGCCCAGGGGCCGGCCGGTGAGGTCCACCACCGGGAAGAAGGACGAGGTCTTGTCGCTGCGGAAGCGGGCGAAGACCTCGTGCATGTCCATGGCAGCGGAGATGGGCCGCACGGCGGCGATGTATGGCGCGAGATCGAGGTGGTCCATCGAGGTCTCCCCTGGACAAAGGCGGCGCTGGTCCGCCCGGCGGCGGGCATCGCCACCCGGTCCGGGCTGCCGGAACCGGGCCCGGCGGCGGCTCCTCGCCTCGACAACAGAAGAGCCTTGCCGGCGGGCCTGGCTTGGCCCTGGCACAGAAGCACACCACCATTATGGAGGGGGAATGTGAGAATTGGGTTAATTGTCCCTGCCAGGCTCGCATCCTGGTGACCCCGCCGCCAGCGGAAGATGCGCCGCAGGGGAGCGACTGCGGTGCTGCTTCAAATCTCGGTGGCGCCCTGGTGCCGCCGTACCGGTTCGGTCAAGGCGGGCCAGGCGGCTGGATCATCCTCGGGGAAGTGGAAGTGAGACTTGAGGACGATCTGTTTGCTCCCGACATCTCCGGCTGGAGAAAGGACAGAACTGGATTGCCGTTCCCCGACTGGATATGCGAAATTCTCTCTCCGGGCAGTATTCGCCATGATCGCATAACCAAGGCCCGAAGCTACGCCAGGCACGGCATTCCGTATCTGTGGCTGATCGATCCGCGGGACCGGCTGCTGCAAGTCTTCAAGCTCGAAGCCGGGCGCTGGCTGTCCCTTGGCGACTTTGCCGAAGACGACAAGGTGCGCGCCGAGCCGTTCTCCGAGATCGACATCGACCTGGCCAACCTCTGGTTGGAGGACCGCCTGCCGGGGGTCCTGATGGCCTGCCAGGGCTTGTGCTGCGCCGGCCGCGGGGAGGGCACAGCTGCCAGCCACTGTCCCGGGCCACCGCAGCGGCCGCGGGTGGGGATGAGCCCCACCGGCCCATTAGGGTCGGTCACCGGCCCGGCCGGATAGGCTCCGTACCAGTCGGCACACCATTCCCAGACATTGCCGTGCATCTGGTAGAGGCCCCAGGCGTTGGCGGGCAGGGCCTGCACTGGCACGGTTTGCTGCCGGTAACGCCCCTTCTTCCCCCCAGCGTGGTTGGCCGGCCTTTCAAGGCCGGCCGGGAAGCACCGGCCACGCCCCCCGGCAGCCGCCGCGGTTTCGGCCTGTGCGGCGGATGCCCGCCAGGGTGTCCGGCCGCAAGGGGGTGTGTCCGGCACCGGGGGGGTGCGGCGGTCGAGGTTGTCGCCGGCGCCTCCTGCCGGGGGATGAATCCCCCGGCTACCGTATCTGCTCTCGCTGCGCGAGGCTCTCAAGAAACAACGGCCTTCAGGGCGGACTTCCGGCATGGTACCCCTTCGGGTGCGCCCCGCGCATGGCAATCCACAAATCCCATGATTCCCATAGCTCCCATGGCTCTCTTGGACCCATGGGACTTACAGGACCTATGGGACTTATGGGAGGCCACCATGGCCAGCTTCCGGCGTTGCACCCATTCGGGTGCGCCCCGCGCGAAGCCCTCCGTGCCCAGCCGCTCCGCCGGGGTCGCCGGCCCGCCTGACCGCCGCCTGCTCCGCGACGGCGGCTGTCCGGCGGCCCTGCGCCCCCGGCTACCGCCCTGCCTGCTTCCCTGTTTGACCTCGGGCAAGGCGGAAGCCGGTAATGACGAAGCGGCTGCCGGGCCCGAACCAGTACCGGAGGGCCGAACGGCACCTCCTGGCGTAGAAGATCCAGCAGCCGCCACGGAGCACCCGCTCGGTGCCTCGTTCCGGCCCCGCGGGGTCGATCACCGGCCCGGCCGGATAGGCTCCGTACCAGTCGGCACACCATTCCCAGACATTGCCGTGCATCTGGTAGAGCCCCCAGGCGTTGGCGGGCAGGGCCTGCACCGCCACGGTCTCCTGCCGGTACAGCCCCTTCTCGCCCCCTGCATACGGGCGGTTGCCGTCGTAGTTCACCTGCTCCGGGGTGATGGTGGTCCCGAAGGGAAAGGGCGTCTCGGTCCCGGCCCGGCAGGCATACTCCCACTCCGCCTCGGAGGGTAGCCGCAGCTCCAACCCCGGCCACTCCCTGTTGATCCGCTCCAGGAACCGCTGCACGTCATTCCAGCTCACCTTTTCCACCGGCCGGTCGGCGCCCTGGAAACGACTCGGGTTCTTCCCCATCACCGTCTGCCACATGGCCTGGGTGCAGGCGGTGTCCGCCAGCCAGAGGCCCTCTGTGAGCAAGACCTCGTGCCGGGGGCCTTCGTCCTGCCAGCGCTCCGGCTCATCCTCCGGTGAGCCCATCCGGAACTGCCCGGGCGGGATCCAGCGGAAGCGTTGGGTGACGCCTTGGTACACCCAATCGGCAAAGAGGCCGTACTGGTCCTGGCCGATGGCCTGGGCCCAGTCGGGTTGGCGCAGGCCAACGCCCCGCAGCTCCTGGTACGTCTCAGAACTGACCCAGCGGCCTTCGGTGATCGGCAGCTGACCCACTACCCGGTTGGCTCGGTCCAGGACAGGATAGTCCGCCGGTGGCAGCCACCACAGGGGACGGTCGGGGCGGTCCCGGGGGGTGAGGATCAGCCGGTCCTCGCCGGTTGGGCTGCGGCCCTGCTCGATGCGGAGCGCCCAGGCGGGCTTGTCCAGGAGATCGATCTCCAGGTGCTCGTAGTCGCTGTCGATCCGGAGGCGGCCGGCTGGCGGCACCGGGATGGCCTGCTCCTGCCGGATATCGAGCACCTGGACGGGGCCGGCCGGGCCGGCGTCATCCTGATGCTGCCACTCCAGGCTGGAGGCAGCCAGGGACAGGGGCGCCACCAGGATGTTCCCACGACCCGACGGGCCATCGGTTGCCGGCGGTCCCGGGGGGGTGAGCACCAGCCGCCGCTCGCCCTGGGGGGTCACCTCCTGGCGCAGCTCGTAGGACTGGAGCCCTGTGGCACCGAGGGCCCAGAGCACTCGCTTGATGTCAAAGCCAGGCGGAAGGGCAATCTCGATCTGGCGCCTTGCCAAGGCCGTCTTCACCGTGGCGAGGGCGATAGCCACCGGCTCGGCGGTGTCACTGCCCCAGAAGGCCGGCTCCAGACGCTCCTGCATGCGCAGCACCCAGGCTTGCAGCCGAGCCAGATAGGGATACCCCCCGGGCCGGTCCAGGGTGGCTGCCACCTGCCACAGGCGGTGCAGGGCCTCGGGGGCGGGGGGCACGGCCAGGGCCTGGGCGCGCACGATCTCCTCCAGGGCCTGGATGGTGGGATGCGCCCCCTGGTGGAAGGCAGTGAGCAAGCGGTGCGCGTCAGCGTAAAGGGCCTGAACCTCCGGCCCTCCTTCTTGCAGCTCCTTGACCGCCTGCTGGCGGATGGCCGCCAGGCGCTCCGGCCGGATGGTGCAGGTCGGGCCGTCATCCCGGACATCCGGATGCCGCCACACCGCGGCCTCGGTGCCCACGTCGGCCCTGCTGGCGCCGAGGCGGAAGCGGAGCGCCCGCAAGAGGCCGGGCTCCACCCGCACCGCCCAGGCCACCAGGCGCAGGAGCTGCTCCAGGCCCGGATCCGGGGCGGCAGCCTCGGGCCGCGGCTGGCCGGCGTCCAGCCAGCGGGGCAGCCGCGCCTGGCGGTCCCACAGCACCGGCAGGAAGAGCTGGCCCAGCTCCTGGTCCCAGTAACGGGCCGGACAGGGCATCAGGGCTACCGGCCGGAAGCCGGCCGCCTTGAGCCGGCGGCCAAAGGCCAGCCAGGGGCCGGGCCTCTTGGCCAGGCAGCCGCAGTCGCCGAGGATGAGGATCGGGGTGCCGGGATCGGGCAGGCGGTACGGCTCCGGCCGGCGCCGCCGCGCCCGTTCCCGGTCCCGCGCCCAGGGAATGGCCTCCCGGTCCGGCCCCTCGGGAAAGCCCACCACCGACAGACCGGAGCTGCCCCTGAGGCCCCGCAGGCCGGCCACCAGCTTCGCAATCCTGCCAGAAAGGGAAGAGGCCGAGATCCTGGTCCACGATGACCTGGGCCAAAGGCGCCCAGGAGCGGCGGACCTTCCGGGGCAGCTGGCGGCAGGTGCGGCCCTGGCTGAGATCGGCCACCAGCCGGGGGATATCCAGGGCGCGGCCCGGACCGCAGCTGCCCAGGGCCAGCCGCAGGAAGGGCCAGAGCCGCCGCCAGGGGGTGAGGGGGGGCGGGTCCGGCGGCAGGTCCCGCGGGCCGGACCCGGGGCTGAGGGGCGGCGTGGCGGCAAGCCGGGCCGGCGCCTCGGTGCGCCGCTCCTGGTCCGGGACCCGCTGGCGGCGCCAGAGCCGCAGGTACGGCGCAGCCGCAACGGGAATCGCTGTTTCCGGAGCCTGGACCGGCGCGGGGGCTGGAGTCGGAGATACCCTCGGCGAGCGGTCAGCAGCTGGCGGGGCCGTCTCCTCCTCTTCCTCCACCGGCGCCCGGAAGCCGAAGATTTCCGCGGCCCGGCGCAAGGCCTCCGGACCGCTGGCGTCGGCGAAGTAGAGCAGCTCTGCCCGGGAGACGGCGGCGCGCCGCAGCCGTTCGGCCGTGGGCAAGGGATGGTCCGGCAGCGGGGGCTGGCTCAGCACAGGCCGGCGAACTTGCGCAGGGCGAAGCCCTGGATGCGGACAAGAAGGTCCTTCTGACCGGCGGCATCAGCGTGGGCCAGCCTGTCCAGGGCCCGCAGCAGGTCCAGGTACTCCGCCTGGCCGGGCGGAGAGAGCCCGAGATTCCGGGCCTGTTGGCGGTCGGTCCAGAGCTGCTGGGCGGCCTGCTCCAGCACCTCGCAGTCAATCCGCTGGCCGAAATGGTCCTTTCCCCGAGCCAGCAGCCAGTCCACCAGGTCCTGCCGGCGCACCGCTTCCGGCTGATCGCGGCGGGCGGGATCGCCGTCCGGCAGCCGCAGGTGCAGCACCAGGCAGCGGCGAACAAAGGCAGCCGGCAGCTCCCGCTCCTCGTTGGTGGTGATGACCACCAGGGGCGACGGCACCCCTTCCGGGATTGCCACCGGCTCGTCCAGGTAGGGAACGGCAAAGCCGCCGTTGCCCAGGGTCTCCAGGAGGCCGTTGGGCAGATCCGCCTCGGCCTTGTCGATCTCGTCGATGAGAAGCACGCTGCCCTTGCCCGGCTCCCAGCCAAGAGGCGGTACCGGCTGCCGGTGCTTGCACTTGCAGTTTGCGGCCTGGCCCAGGGCACCCTGCCAGTCGAACACCCACCACAGCGCGCCTGGAGCGAGATACTGTGCCGGGGCCAGCATCGCCTTCACGTCCACCTCCAGCCCGGGGCGGCATGCCGCCCCCAGGGCCTGGGCATCCCCCAGCCGGCCGATGGCGTCGAAATGCCATTGCAGGTCCTGGCTCTCGCTGCGGGCATGCACCACCTCGGCCACGAACAGGCGCCCCATCTGCTGGGCCGCGGCCCGGGCCAGCTGGCTCGGGCACGGCCCGACGGACCACCACCCGCCAGATGGCCTTGTAGGCCTCCTGGAGGGTGGCCCCGGGCTCGGGATCTGCCTCGCCGCCCAGGGAGATGGCACACTCCCCCAACCGACTGCCGTCGTCGGCAACGGTCCGGAAGCAAGCGGCCCTGGTTTCCAGCCGCGCCACCATCACCTCGATACAGCTGGGCTTCCGGAGAAACACCTCCACCCGCACACCGCCAGCCCGCTGCAAGGCCGCCTGATGGGTGGCAAGCCAGTCGGGAGCCACCGCCCGCAACACGAGCCAGCCCAGCACCTCCCGCAGCTGCTGCCGCCAGGCCGGGACTGCGCCGGGCTCCCGACTCTGTAGCCCCTTCAACCGTTCCCGGGCCGTCAGGGTGAGCCAGGCAATCGCCCGGTCCAGGGCCTGCCCGGGCGCACAGAGCAGGTCGGCCAGATCGCCGGTGCCCAGGGAAGCCCCGTCCCGCTCGGCTTCCCGACACAGGAGATTCGCCAGGGTAGTCTGCTCCTGCTCTGCCAGGGCCTCACGGATGTTCTTCTTGATGACCTCATCAAAACCGGTGGCTGGCACATGGGTGACGGTTGTGCGCCTGGGCCTTTCCGGCAGCCGGGTCACCAGATCCTTGGAAGGGCCCGGCTGCGGATCCCAGCAGCCGGCGTCTTTGTTGTAGGCATAGACCGTGGGCAGGATCCGGGAGTCGCCCAGATCGAAGCGGAAGAAGGCGAAATGCTGGGCCCACCTGCTGCCCTGATAGGCGGCACCGGCCGGTAGCTGCCAGGAACCTTGCCGTAGCCTTTGGCCACCAGATGGAAGCAGAGGTCGATGGTGGCCATGGCCACGCGGTACCAGAGATCCTCCAGGGCAAACCGGTCCCGGGATGCCAGCACGGCCTTCTTCTCGATCCTGGCTATTTCGGCCAGCTCCCCCAAGGCCTCGTCAAGAGTCCCGGAAAGCCGCAGCAGCTTGTCCTTGTTCAACCCCGAAACGTTCGGCATAGAAGGCCTCAATCCTGGGACGGAAGTCCTGGATGTCGATCCAGGCCTCGAAGACAAAGGCATCGATCAGATCAGGACGCACATCGACGATGGGCTGGAAGCGGGTAGCGATGGAGGCGCGCAGGAGCACGTCCTCAACGTTCAGGGGCACGACATCGAACCGGAAGGGGAGCGCGGCTTCCAGGACCGCCGCCAGTTCGGACGTCCTTGTGGAGTCGGCCGCCGGCGCCTGGTCCCAGGCCACACACAGGTCATTATCCCTGAGCTCGTCGCCGGTGAGAAAGGAGCCGAAGAGGAGTCCCACGACACACTGCTCCTGGAGCAAAACCGCGCGGATGGACGCAACGATCGCCTCCTTTTCGGCTGCCGAAACTCGGTATGGGGCCATGGGCTCCTCCCAAAGGGGCATCCGCCTGACGGCGTGTCAGCCCAGTGCCAACGGGGGCGGGAATGGGGGCAATGCGCGGTTGGCTGCCGGCTCCACTGTAGCCGACGGGCGGGGACACGCTCAACGATTTTGCTCGGCATCTCGACCCGGGGGATGCCGGCGGCAACAAGGGGCCAACCGACGGGGGGCAGGGGCCATGGGGAATACATGCCAGAAGCCGAGACCGATACCGATACCGAGACCGAGGGGGGAGGTGCGGAGGCAAAAAAAAGCCCGGACCAGGCATGGGGCTGCCTGACCCGGGCCGCGGGCCACCACGGGAAGACCGGTGGGCCTAGTAGTCGTCGTCCATGTCCTCCGCTGCCGGAGCGCCCTTCTTCTCCTTCTTGGGCTGCTCGGCCACCACCGCCTCGGTGGTGAGCAGGAGGCCGGCCACCGAGGCGGCATTCTGCAGGGCGGAGCGCACCACCTTGGTGGGGTCAACGATGCCGGCGGTCGAGAGATTCTGGTACTCGCCGGTGGCGGCGTTGAAGCCGAAGTCGGCGCTGCCCTCCACGACCTTGTTCAGCACCACCGAGCCCTCGTAGCCGGCGTTGGCGGCGATCAGCCGCAAGGGGGAGGTCAGGGCCTTACGGAGGATGTCCAGGCCGTAGCGCTGCTCGCCGGCCGCCGCCAGGCGGTCCAGGGCCGCCAGGCACCGGACCAGGGCGACGCCGCCGCCGGGCACCACCCCCTCTTCGACCGCCGCGCGGGTGGAATTGAGCGCATCCTCCACCCGGGCCTTCTTCTCCTTCATCTCGGTCTCCGAGGCGGCGCCCACCTTGACCACCGCCACGCCGCCGGCCAGCTTGGCCAGGCGCTCCTGGAGCTTCTCCCGGTCGTAGTCGGAGGTGGTCTCATCGATCTGGCGGCGGATCAGCTTCACCCGGGCCTCGATCTTGTCCCGGGCGCCGGCACCCTCGACGATGGTGGTGTTGTCCTTGTCGATGCGCACCTTCTTGGCCGTGCCCAGGTCGTTTGTGCGGACGTTCTCCAGCTTGATGCCCAGGTCCTCGCTGATCACCGTGCCGCCGGTGAGGATGGCGATATCCTCCAGCATCGCCTTGCGCCGGTCTCCGAAGCCCGGGGCCTTGACAGCGGCGGCCTTGAGGGTGCCCCGCAGCCGGTTGACGATCAGGGTGGCCAGGGCCTCGCCTTCCACATCCTCGGCGATGATCACCAGGGGCCGGCCGGAGCGGGCGATCTCCTCCAGGAGAGGCAGGAGATCCTTCATGCCGCTCACCTTCTTCTCGCAGAGCAGGAGGTAGGGATCCTCCAGCACCGCCTCCAGCTTCTCGGCATCGGTGACGAAGTAGGGCGAGATGTAGCCCCGGTCGAACTGCATGCCCTCGACGACCTCCAGGGTCGTCTCCATGGCCTTGGCCTCCTCGACCGTGATCACCCCTTCCTTGCCGACCTTGTCCATGGCGTCGGCGATGAGCTGGCCGATGGTCTCCTCGCCGTTGGCGGAGATGGTGCCCACCTGGACGATCTCGGTCTTGTCCTGGATGGGCTTGGAGATGGCCTTCAGCTCCTCCACCACCGCCGCCACCCCGGCGTCGATGCCCCGCTTGAGATCCATGGGGTTGACCCGGGAGGCCACCAGCTTCTGGCCCTCGCTGTAGATGGACTGGGCGAGGACCGTGGCGGTGGTGGTGCCGTCGCCGGCCACATCGTTGGTCTTCTGGGCCACCTCCCGCACCATCTGGGCGCCCATGTTCTCGAACCTGCCCTTGAGGCTGATCTCCTTGGCCACCGTGACGCCATCCTTGGTGATCACCGGCGCGCCAAAGGAGCGCTCCATGATGACGTTGCGGCCCCGGGGACCCAGGGTGACCTTCACCGCGTCGGCCAGGACGTTGACCCCTTTGAGGATGTGCTCCCGGGCCTCGGCACTGTAAGCAATCATCTTGGCTGCCATCTCGTCTTCCTCCTTTCGATCAGTCCAGAACCGCCAGGATGTCGCTCTCCCGCATGATCAAGAGCTCCTCGCCCTCGATCTTCACCTCGGTGCCGGCGTACTTGGAGAAGAGGATCCGATCCCCCTCCTTGACGTCCAGGGCCATGTGCCTGCCGGCTTCGTCCCGGCTGCCGGGTCCGACGGCGATGACCTTGCCCTCCTGGGGCTTCTCCTTGGCGCTGTCCGGGATGATGATGCCGGCGGCGGTCTTCTCCTCCTTCTCTACCCGGGACACCACGACGCGGTCGTTCAACGGTTTCAGCTTCATGCCTTCTTCTCCTTGCGATGGATTCCGTTCAGGACTGGCCCGAGCCTGCGGTGCCAGGAACCGCACCGGGGCCGGCCACAAAAAATCGGCGAAACGATAAACCGCTTTTGCCGGATGTCAAGGCAGGCCCTGGCTTCCGCCTTGACGGCCAGCGGGTCCATGGCTTACCAATGATGAGGCTTCTGTCCATGGGGCAGCGCCCTGCACCGCGGCCTTCAGGTCCCTGAAGGCGGACCTCACCTTGTTCGGCCATGGGCCGGGAGATGCCGGAGACGATGGCAGCGAGCCCCACCAGTCCCGTGAGCCAGGCCCCTGGCAGCCGCCACCCCCGCCGTCTGGCCGGCCGCCTCCTCCGGCAGATCCTCCTGGCCAGCCTGGCTCTCACCTCTGCCCTGTCCGCCGTGCACGTGGCCATGGATATCCGGGCCGGCATCCGCCGGGTGCAGGAGCATCTGGAAGAAATCCGCCTGGTGCACGCCCCGGCCATGAGCACCTCCCTGTGGCTGTCCAACCGGCAGCTCCTGCAGGCCCAGATGGAGGGCCTCCTGGCCAGTCCCCATCTGCGCTATCTGGAGCTGACCGGCGACTCGGACGCGGCCGTCCTGGCGGTGGGCTCGCGCCCCGCCGGCCGGGTCCTGCGCCGGGAATATCCCCTCTCCTACCCGTACCGGGACCACGTGGTGCCCCTGGGCCGTCTGGTGGTGGAGGCGGATCTGGAAGAGGTGGTGCACCTGTCCCTGACCCGGGCCCTGGAGATCGCCGCCAGCAACGGGGTTCTGGTCCTGTGCGTGGCGACCCTGGTCTTTGTCCTCCACCACCGCCTGGTGGGGCGACACCTGGAGGAGCTGGCCGGCCAGGCCCGGCAGACCGGGGTGGCCAGTCTGTCCCGGCCGTTGACCCTGCGGCGGCCAGGCGCGCCTTCCGAGCCCGACGAGCTGGATGCGCTCCTGGAGGCCGTCAACGCCATGCGCCAGGAGACCAGCGCCGAGATCCTCCGCCGGACCGCCGTGCAAGGCGCCCTGGCCGCCTCCCAGGAATGTCTGCTCACCGTCCTCAACAGCCTGGAGGCACTCGTTTACGTGGCGGACATGCAGGATCATCGGCTGCTCTTCGCCAACCGGTACCTGCAGGCCCGGTTCGGCGAACCGGCCGGACGCCGCTGCTGGGAGGTCCTGCAGGCCGGCCAAAGCGGCCCCTGCCCGTTCTGCACCAACGACCGCCTGCTGGACAGCGAAGGCCGGCCGGCCGGGGTCCTGCGCTGGGAGGTCAGGAATTCCGTCAACGGCCGCTGGTATGACGCCCAGGACCGGGTCATCCCCTGGCTGGACGGCCGGCTGGTACGCCTGGAGATCGCCTACGACATCACGGAGCGCAAGGAGGCGGAGGCCGCCCTGCAGCGCTCCCACGCCGAGCTGGAGGTCATGGTCCAGGAGCGGACCGAGGCCCTGGAGACCACCTGCCGCCAGCTCCTCCATGCCGAGAAGCTGGCCGCGGTGGGCCGGCTCGCCGCCTCCTTCGCCCACGAGTTCAACAATCCGCTCCAGGGGGTGATGGGGGTGATCCGGGGCATCCAGCGGCGGGCGGTGCTGGAGCCGGAGGACGCCGAGCTGGTGGCCATGGCCCTCAAGGAGTGCGAGCGGATGCGCAAGCTCGTGCAAGACGTCCAGGACTTCCACCGCCCCAGCTCGGGGCGTCTGGCCCTGGTCTCCCTGCCGCCGCTCCTGGAAGGGCTTCTGGGCCTGTACCGGGCGGATCTCAAGCGGCACGGCATCCAGGTGGCGTGCGACGTCCCTGCCGATCTGCCGGCCGTGCCGGCGGTAGCCGATCAGCTGCAGCAGGTCTTCCTCAACCTCCTCAACAACGCGGTGGATGCCTGCGAGGGGAATGGTCGGATCGCCATCCGGGCCGAGACCCGGGGGGCGTTTGTGGCAGTCACCTTCACCGACAACGGCCGGGGCATAAGGAGCGAGGACCAGCACCGGATCTTCGAGCCGTTCTTCTCCACCAAGCCGGCGGTGAAAGGCACCGGCCTGGGCCTGTCGGTGAGCTACGGCATCATCCAACGCCACGGCGGCCGCATCGAGGTGGAATCAACGCCTGGCCAGGGCGCCACCTTCACCGTGCTGCTGCCCCGGGAGGGACGAATGTCGAATATCGAACAAGGAATTTCGAATCTCGAAGGGACCGGTAGTTGACGTTTCGGATCAGTCCTGCCGGCCCCTTCTTCGGTTGGACATTCCTTGTTCGTTATTCTGCGGTTCTTCCCTTCTTCTGGATCTTCGCCCAGGGATCCCGCAGGGTGACCGTGCGGTTGAAGACCAGGGCACCCGGCCGGCTGTCCCGGCGGTCGGCGCAAAAATAGCCCAGGCGCTCGAACTGCCAGCGGCTGCCCGGGACTGCGGCGGCCAGGCTGGGCTCCACCCGGCAGCCGTCCAGGACCTCCAGGGAGCGGGGGTTGACCAGGCTGGTGAAGTCGGTGCCGTCGCCGGCGGCGGCCGGATTCTCGACCCGGCACAGGGTGTCGTAGAGCCGTACCTGCGCCGGCACCGCCTGATCCGCCGACACCCAGTGCAGGGTGGCCTTCACCTTGCGGCCATCCGGGGCATTGCCCCCCCGGGTCTCCGGGTCATAGGTGCAGCGCAGCTCCACCACCGCCCCGGTCGCCGGATCCTTGACCACGCCCACACAACGGATGAAGTAGGCCCAGCGCAGCCGCACCTCCCGGCCCGGGGCGAGACGGAAGAAATCCTTGGGCGGCTCCTCCATGAAGTCCTCGGCCTCCAGGTAGAGGGTGCGGGAGAAGGGCACCGTGCGGCTGCCGGCCGCCGGATCCTCCGGGTTGTTGACCGCTGCCAGTTCCTCCACCTGGCCCTCCGGATAGTTCTCGATGACGACCCTGACCGGCCTTAAGACCGCCATCGCCCGGGGGGCGGTGCGGTTGAGCTCCTCCCGGACGCAGTGCTCCAGGAGGGCCAGATCGACCATGGAGTCCTTCTTCGCCACGCCGATCCGCTCGCAAAAGGCGCGGATGGCCGCCGGCGGATAGCCCCGCCGCCGCAGCCCGGAGATGGTGGGCAGCCGGGGATCGTCCCAGCCGGCCACATGGCCGTCGCCGACCAGACGCAGGAGCTTTCTTTTGCTCATCACCGTATAGGTCAGGTTCAGGCGGGCAAACTCGATCTGCTGGGGATGGCACGGCACGGGCAGCTGGTCCAGAATCCAGTCGTAGAGCGGCCGGTGATCTTCGAATTCCAGGGTGCAGATGGAATGGGTGATGCCCTCGATGGCGTCGGACAGACAGTGGGCGAAGTCGTACATGGGGTAGATGCACCAGGCATCGCCGGTGCGGTGGTGGCTGGCGTGCAGGATCCGGTAGATGACCGGATCCCGCATGTTGAGGTTGCCGGAGGCCATGTCGATCTTGGCCCGCAGCACATGGCTGCCGGTGGGAAACGCACCGGCCCGCATCCGGGTAAAAAGGTCCAGGCTCTCGGCCACGGAGCGGTTCCGGTAGGGGCTCTCCCGGCCCGGCTCGGTGAGGGTGCCCCGGAATTCCCGGATCTCGTCGGCGGAAAGTGAGCAGACGTAGGCCTTGCCGGCCTCGATGAGGAGCACGGCGTAGCGGTACAGCTCCTCGAAGTAGTCCGAGGCGAAATAGCGATGCTCGCCCCAGGAGAAGCCCAGCCAGGCCACGTCCTCCTGGATGGACTCCACGTACTCCTGCTCCTCCTTGGTGGGGTTGGTGTCGTCGAACCGCAGATGGCAGCGGCCGCCGAAGGCCTGGGCCAGGCCGAAGTTGAGGCAGATGGACTTGGCGTGGCCGATGTGCAGATAGCCGTTGGGCTCCGGCGGGAAGCGGGTGACCACCCGGCCGCCGTTTTTGCCTGCCGCCACGTCGCCGGCCACGATCTGGGCGATGAAATTGGCCGCCGGGGACAGCTCGCGCTCGCTCATAACAGCCCTCCTGGGGATAGGGTCGAACCAAGACCGCCGGACGGCGGCTGGCGGCATTGTAGCGGATCGGCCCGCCGCCAGCAAGGCGCTCGCCCCTGGGCCAGCCGCAAGCGGGCTCGCAAAAAGGTTCTTTGACGTGCACCCGCCTTTTGCGCTAGGCTGCTCGCAACCGAGCCGGGGCTGTGCCCCGTCATGCCGGCAAGGAGTCATGGACAAGCCCCTCATCCCCGAAGGCCCTTCCCCGCGGCCGCCTGACCGCCGCCCTGCGGGCGCCGTGCCGCCGGCCGCCCGGGAGACCACCTTCCAGCGTCTTTACGACACCATGCGGGAAGGGGTGGCCATCAGCACCATCCTCTTCGACGCCAAGGGCCGGGCCAAGGACTATTCGATCGACGATGTCAACCCGGCCTTCGAGGCCATCTGCGGGCTGAGCCGGCGGCAGGCGGTGGGCAAGAAGGCCAGCCGCGTCTACGGCACCGGCAGCGCCCCCTTTCTCGAAACCTTCGCCCAGGTCGCCGCTGGCGAAGGTCCCACGGTCTTCGAGACCTATTTCCGGCCCCTGCACAAGCACCTGCACATCTCCGCCTTCTCTCCCGCCCCCGGCCGCTTCGCCATCGTCTGCTCGGACATCACCAGACGCCGCCGCACCGAAGAGACGCTCAACAACTTCTTTGCCCTGTCCGGAGACCTCCTGGCAGTGTGCGATCTCGATGGCCGCCTGCTGTCCGTCAACCCGACCATGGAGGGGCTCCTGGGCGCCCCTGCCGAGGAGCTCTGCAACCGGCCGCTGCTGGATTTCGTTCTGCCCGAGGACCAGGCGGCAACAACGGCCAAGATCAGGACCCTGGCCGATGGGGAGCCGGTGGTCCGCTTCGAGAACCGCCTCCGCTGCCCCAACGGCTCCACGCGCCAGGTATCCTGGACCGCCACCCCCGACCCCCTCACCGGTACCGTCTACACGGTGGGCCGGGACGTCACCGAGGAGCGGCGGAGCGAGGAGGAGCGGCACCGGCTGGAGAGCCAGCTGCACCAGGCCCAGAAGATGGAGGCCATCGGCACCCTGGCCGGCGGCATCGCCCACGACTTCAACAACATCCTGGCCGCGATCCTGGGCTTCGCCGAGCTGTCGGAGCAGCTGGTGCCGGCCCACAACCCGGCCCGGGGCCATCTGCGCATGGTGGTCCAGTCCTGCCTGCGGGCCCGGGACCTCATCCGCCAGATCCTCACCTTCAGCCGCCGCTCGCAGGCGGATCTGCTGCCCCTGCGGCTGCAGCTCATCGTCAAGGAGGCGTTGAAGCTCCTGCGCTCCACCCTGCCGGCCTCGATCTCCATTGTCGAGCGGATCACGGCCGACTGCCCGCCGGTGCGCACCGATCCGGTGCAGATCCACCAGGTGCTCATCAACCTGGCCACCAACGCCGTCCAGGCGATGGGCGACACCGGGGTCATGACCATCAGCCTGGCGGCCCAGCAGGTGGGGCCTGAGGAGGCCAGCCGCCACGGTGTGCTGGCCGGGGAGTATGTGCAGCTGGCGGTGGCTGACACCGGCTGCGGCATCGACCCCGCCATCCGCGATCGCATCTTCGAGCCCTACTTCACCTCCAAAGAGGCCGGGCAGGGCTCCGGTCTGGGACTGGCGGTGGTGGGCGGCATCACCCGCAGCCACCGGGGCTTTGTCACCGTGGACAGCACACCCGGCCAGGGCTCGGTCTTCCGGGTGTGGCTGCCCACCGCCGCCGAGCCGGAGAGCGCCCAGGTCCCGGCCACCGAGGAGGCCACCCAGGGCGGCAGCGAGCGGATCCTGTTCGTGGACGACGACGCCAGCCTGGCCGCCCTGGGCCAGCTGTCTCTGGGCCGGCTGGGCTACCAGGTCACCGCCTGCACCCGCTCCCCGGAAGCCCTCACCCTGGTCCAGGACCACCCGGAGGCCTTTGACCTGGTGATCTGTGACCTTGCCATGCCGGAGATGCGGGGCGAGGACCTCGTCCGCCATCTCCTGGCCCTGCGGTCCGACCTGCCCATCATTCTGTCCACCGGCCACGGCCAGGAGCTGAACGCCGGCCATGCCCGGGCCCTGGGCGCCCGGGATCTCCTGACCAAGCCCTGGACCCGGGCCGACCTCGCCACCATGGTCCGCCGGATCCTGGACCGCGGCGCCTGACGGAACCCTGACCGATTGAAAGTGGGAGGTTCAAATTGACAGGGCACCCGGCTGGCCATTAGGCTGGAGCCATGATCAGGCGTACCCTCACGGACAAGCTCGCCGGGCTGGCGCGACAGTTCCCGGTGGTCTCCATCACCGGCCCGCGCCAGTCCGGGAAGACAACCCTGGCCAAGGCCGTCTTCGCCGAGCACGCCTATGTGAGTCTGGAGGATCCCCACGAGAGGGAATTTGCTGGCGCTGACCCCAAAGGGTTTCTGCGCCGCTTCTCAAGTGGGGTGATCCTGGACGAGATCCAGCGGGCGCCGGCCCTTCTCTCCTTCATCCAGGGAATCGTCGACAGCGAGGACGCGCCCGGCCGCTTCATTCTGACCGGCTCCCAGCAGTTCCAGGTCCTGGAAAAGGTCACCCAGACCCTGGCCGGCAGGACGGCGCTGGTCAATCTCTTGCCCTTCAGCCTGGACGAGCTGCTGGGGCGCCAAGGATCCGACCCGTGGCGGCTCCCTGAGCTGCCTGCCCCGCTGGCCAAGCCTTCATTCAGTCTGGAAGAGATCACCTACCAGGGGCTCTATCCCCGTATCCATGACAAGGGCCTGACCCCCCAGGACTGGCTGTCCGCCTATTACCGGACCTACGTGGAGCGGGATGTGCGGGATGTGGCCTCCATCGGCAACCTGGAGACCTTCCAGCGCTTTGTGCGCCTGTGTGCCGGACGCAGCGGCCAGCTGCTCAACCTCTCCTCCCTGGCCCAGGACACCGGTGTCTCCCACACCACGGTGCGCAGCTGGCTATCCATCCTGCAGGCCGGATTCATCATCCATCTCCTGCCGCCGCACCATGCCAACTTTTCCAAGCGGCTCATCAAGAGTCCCAAGCTCTATTTCCTGGACACCGGTCTTCTGTGCTATCTGCTCAGGGTGCGGGAGCCGACCGACCTGGTCTTCCACCCCATGAAAGGGGCCATCCACGAGACCTTTGTCCTCGCCGAGCTGTTCAAGGCCTTCACCCACCGGGGGGAGGTGCCACCGCTCTACTTCTGGCGGGATCAGGCAGGGCATGAGGTCGACGTGGTCATCGACGCTGGCACCCGTCTCATCCCCATCGAGGTGAAATCGAGCGAAACCGTCGACCGCTCCCTGTTCGACGGCCTCAGGTACTTCATCGCCCTGGGGCCCCCGGCGGCAGAAGTCGGGATGCTGGTGCACGGCGGGGACGCGCTGTACTGGCGGGAAAATCTCCTGGTCCGGCCCTGGTTCCAGGTGACCTGACGGCACCTCGCCGGCACCGGCTACCGGAGCAGGTCGGCCATGCCGTGATGGCCGTGGACCAGGGCCAGCTCGCAGGCCGTCCGGCCGGCCCGGTCCCGGAGGTCGCGCCTGGCCCCGCGATCCAGCAGGATTCCGGCCCCGGTCTCATTGCCGGCCCGGGCAGCGTGCATCAGGGCAGTGAAGCCGGCATCATCCTGGGCGTCCAGCCGGGCGCCACAGGCCAGCAGCAGATTGATGACCTCCACCCGCCGGCGGCTGGCGGCCGCCATGAGCGGTGTGAGCCCACCCTCCCCGGCCACGTTCACATCGACGCCCTGGGCAAGGATGGCCACCACCTCCGGCACCGGCTGCTGCCGGACCGCCTGGATCAGGTCCTCAGCCGTCGCCGGCGCAGACGCCGGCCCCGGTGGCCCGCTGGCCAGAAGCGCCCGGGCCGCGGCGGCATGGCCCCCGGGATCGGCGGCGGTGAGGGCCTCC
>JBFMBH010000014.1 GCA_040755095.1 Thermodesulfobacteriota bacterium | reverse complement strand
GGTCGAGGATCGTCTCCCGGGGCACGTCGATGTTGACCACCAGATCGAGACGGATGCCCAGGCGGGCCAACAGCTCCTTCAAGGCCTCGGCCTGGGGAATGGTGCGGGGAAAGCCGTCCAGAAGAAAGCCCTGCTGGCAGTCGGGCTCCTGGAGGCGTTTTTCCATAATGCCCATGATGAGGGCATCAGGAACCAGATCGCCCCGCTTCATGAAAGCGTCCGCCTGCTGGCCCAGCTCGGTGCCGGCCTGCACCGCCCCCCGCAGGATGTCCCCGGTGGAGATCTGGACCGAGCTGTCGATGGCGGTGAGCATCTTGGCCACCGTGCCTTTGCCCGCGCCGGGAGCCCCCAGCAGAATGAGTCGCATGACTGTTCGTTCCTCCTCTGAATAATGATGTGCGCACCAATGGCGGTTGGCTTGGCCGCGGCGGCGCCGGCCGCGGCGGCGCCGGTGCGGCACTATACCCCATTTTGCCGCCGCGGCACACCGGCGGTCGCCGGGCCAGGGCGATGCGGCTGTCCGGCACGCCAGAACAGCCTTGCACGATTGCCTCACTGCGACTATGATTGGTAGTTCATCGACTCTCTTTCCTGGATGTCTCCCCTCGGGGAACCGACATCGTTTATCATCACACACTTACGGGTCGGCAACACCCTGCGGGCGCCAGACCCCGACACCGGAACCAGGAGCATGGCACAGGCCGTCTTGTCCGAGACCAGCAAGAAGGAAACGCCCCGGCAGCAGATCCTGGGCTCGCCGGTCGCGTCCCTCAAAATCTCGGAGGATACCAAGCGGGTCCTCACCGAGATGGGCTACACCACCTTGCGGGGGGCCTTCCGGGCCTGCCTTATCGGCCGCCTCTCCATCAAGGAGAAGGAGCGCGAAGGCGCGGAGAAGGAGGTCCTGGATCTCGGCTGCAGCCTTCTGGGCCATCCGCCATTCAACCGCGCCTATTTCCGCCACTGTCTGCCAGCCGACGAGCGAGAGACCGTGGGGGATGCCCTGTGGAAGCTCTTCGGCCGGCCGGTGCAGCTGCCGTCCTCTTTCCGCAAGCGCTCGATCCGCAAGATTCTCTTTCCCACCGGCATCCATAACATCATCGGTGAGCTCAAGATCACCACCGTGGGGGAGCTTCTGGATTACCCCATGCAGAAGCTCCTGGACTGCCGGGGCATCGGCCCCAAGCTTCTGGGCGACACCCTGGCCCTCACCTTCGACTACCTGTTTCTGAAGAACGACCCCTTCCCTCCTGCCGAGGCGCCGCCGCCGGTCCAGGAGGAGGCCCGGCCCATCCCGGAGATGGCGCTCCGCCGGGCAGACCTTTTTCTCATCCCCTGGTTCTCCCGGAAGACCATGGCCGAGGCCAAAAAGCTGCTCCTGGCGGGAGCGGTGCGCCGGCTCATCATCTTCCGCAACGGCGTGGCCGGTCTTCTGCAAGGGGCGGCCAGCGGCCAGATTCTGGTCCACTTCGACCGCGCGCCCGGCAGCGCCGCCGGCTTTGAGATCAGCCAGGCCCGCTGTTACCGGTGCGGCATCGGCGCCCAGGACCGGGGGCTTTGCGTCCACTCGGCCGCGGTGGCCATGCACGCCCTGATCCGCAGCATGAGCGATCCGGCCTCGGCGCCCACCCCCTTGCCCCTGCTCTTCGATCAGGGCCCCTGGCGGCTGGTGGGCTCCTACCTGTTCCAGGTCTTCGGCAGCCAGAGCCTGGAGGCGTTGTCCGTGCATCCGGCCGGCGAAGGCCGCTGGCGGGTGTCTGCCGCCGACAGCCAGGGGCAGACCGTCTTGTCCTGCCTGCTTTCCGACCAGGGCCGCCGGGAGATGGCCGATCTCTTTGCCCGGCCGGCACCAGCCCTGGCCGGCCAGACGCCACCGCCCCGTTTCGACCAGGAGGTCTGGGAGCTGTCCACCCGGCTCATGGCCCGCTGCCGGCTGGAGAGCGAGATCGAGCTCAACGCGGCCGGCCGGCGCAGCCGGGGCCAGGAGCGGGACGAGAGCCTGTGGCTGTGGCTGGCGCGCCACCTGTTCATGACCGCGGCCAATGACGGCCTCACCCTGGGCCGCCGCGCCAGCGATGGGCTGTTCGAGTGCAAGGTGGCTGGCGTCACCGCCGCCTACCCCATCTTCCATCTGGTCGTCGACCGGGAGGGAGGCGCCGGCCTGTTGGCCGGGCTGTCCAGCCTGGGAATCGGCTGGCCAACCCTGCCGCCGGCCAGCACCTTTCTGCGGGTGCGCTTTGCGGGCGACGGGGCGAGCCTGGAGATCTCGCCCTGCCTGCGCCTGGCGGACGGCCGGGTGCTGGAGCGAGCGGCGCTGGAGCCCTGCCGCTACGGTGACCTCTACTGGCTGCCCGAGGAGGGCTTCCTGCCGGTGGCGGAGGAGGGAGCAGCCCGGATCCCGGACCTGGACTGGTACTGCAAGACCGTCCTGCCTGCCGACAAGGTGCCTGACTTCGTGGCTGTCCACCAGGCAGCCCTGGCGGCACCGGACAACGATGTTGATGAGAGCCTGCGGCACTTCGAGATCGCCGAGGCCGCCGATCGGCTGGAGATCACGGCCGGCAGCCTGGACGAGGACTGGTGCTTTCTGGCCGGCAACCTGCGCTTCGGCGACCGCAAGGTCTCCTTCGATCTCCTCCGGGACGCCTGTGCCGCCGGCCGTACCTATCTGCCGGGCAAGAAGCGCTGGATCAACCTGGCGGCCCACCAGTCGGAATGGCTCTACCAGCTCATCTCCACCCACAGCTGGCGCCATCCCGAGACCCGGGAGACCGGCATCCGCCTCAACCGGCAGGAGCTGCTGCGGCTGCATGCCCTGGGACCCAAGGTCATCTTTCCGGCCGGGCGGGGCACGGCGCACCAGCCTTTGAAGCGCTTCCTCCATTTCGACGCCACCAGGGCCGAGGAGGCCATCCCGGCGGTGCCGGAGCATCTGCGGTCGTACCAGCGCAACGGCCTGTCCTGGCTGTGGCACCTGTACCAGCATCGTCTGGGCGGCATCCTCGCCGACGACATGGGCCTGGGCAAGACCCACCAGGCCCTGGCCCTCCTGGCCGCGGTCCGGGCCGCCAAGGGCAGCTCGGCCCGCTTCCTGGTGGTCTGCCCTGCCACCGTCGTCTCCCACTGGGCGAGCAAGATCGAATCCTTCTACCCGAGCCTGTCCGCCTACGTCTACCACGGCAACAAGCGTGACCTGGAGGACGCCGGCGGCCGTTTCCTCATCCTCACCACCTACGGCATTCTGCGCCGGGACATCGAGGAGCTGGCCGCCATCGATTTCGACTGCATCCTCCTGGACGAGATGCAGTACATCAAGAACCGCAAGACCGACGCCCACGGCGCTGCCCGCATCCTGCGCGGCCGGGTGATCATCGGCCTGACCGGCACCCCCCTCGAGAACTCGGTGGCGGATCTCAAGAATCTCCTGGACATCTGCAACCCGGGCTTTCTGGGCACCGACGCCTGGTTCAAAAGGCGCTTCATCGATCCTCTGGAAGAGGGGGATCGCCAGGGCACCAAGCGTCTCCTGGCCCGTCTCATCAGCCCCTTCTTCCTGCGCCGTACCCGAACCCAGGTCCTGAAGGAGCTGCCGGATGTCATCGAGGACGTGCGCTACTGCGGCCTGGCCCCGGAGCAGGAGACCCTCTACCGGCAGATTCTGGCCCGGGACGGCGCCAGCCTCCTGGACCGGATCGCCGCCGCCCGCCGGGACGATCGCCTGCCCTACATCGAGATCCTGGCGGTGATCAGCTACCTCAAGCAGATCTGCGACCACCCCTCTCTGGTGGCGGACGATCCGGAGCTGGCCGGGGTCGGCGGCGGCAAGTGGGAGCTCTTCGCCGCCCTCCTGGAGGAGTGTCTCGACAACGGCCTCAAGGTGGTGGTGTTCAGCCAGTACACCCGGATGCTGGACATCATGGCTGCCCATCTGCGGGCCGCCGGGGTGGGGCACGCCGGCATCCGCGGCGACATGCCCCTTTACCGCCGGGGCGAGCTCATCGCCCGCTTCAACACCGATCCCCGCTGCCGGGTCTTCCTGGCCAGCCTCCTGGCTGGCGGCGTGGGGGTCGATCTCACCGGCGCCCAGGTGGTCATCCATTACGACCGCTGGTGGAACGCGGCCCGGGAGGACCAGGCCACCGCCCGGGTGCACCGGATGGGCCAAAAGCACGTGGTGCAGGTCTTCAAGCTGGTCACCACCGGCACCGTGGAAGAGAAGATCCACCAGCTCATCGACAAGAAGCGCAGCCTGGCCAACGAGCTGGTCCGGGAAGACGATGCCAGCATCATCAAGCGCCTGACCCGGGCCGAGATCATGGAGATCCTGCGCTGGGAAGAGCCCCCTCTTGCGTAGCGCCTGCCCCGCGGTAGAATAGCCAGCCACGGTATCTTCCTGGGCACGGCCGGCCGGAAGATCCTTGCGCCTTCGCTCGTCCATCAACGTGCTTTTGCGAGTGTCTGCCAGGAGGACCCATGACGTTGCCGTCGTGCGTGGGGTCGGACGGCCGTTTTGTCTGCGGTGTCCATCGGCCGGCTTTCGGGGTGAGGAGCCAGCGGGCCGGGGTGCATCCCCTGGAGCTGGGACGGGACGAAGAGGGCCAGCGTCTGGGCAACGCGGCCAACTTCCCGTGCGGCGACCTGCCCGTCGCGCCCGGGGAGCCGGTCTACGAGATCCCGAACCCCTTGCCCTTCCTGGGCACCACCTACATCACCGCCGGTTGGGCCGAGGCGGCCGCCAGCACGCCGGAGCATTTCCGGCTGCCTTCCCCGCCCGCCGTCTCCCTGACCGCGCTCCTGGATCGCTGGCGCCTGCTGCCGCCGGGGGACGATCCGGCCGGCCTTCTGGCCGAGCTGCCGGCGCCGCTTCTCCTGGCCCTGGCCACCGTGTCCACCGACCCGGCCGATCTCGTCGCCCTGGCGCGGCTGGCCTGCTGCCTGGAGATCAATGCGGCCAGCGGCCGGCCGGTGGGGCTGCGCTATCGCCGGACCCCAAGGGGCCTGCGGCCGGTCATCCACAGCCACGATCTCTTCGAGGCGGTGGCCAACAACCCGCATCTGCCGGATGACTACAAGCGGGCCATGGTCCTCAATCCCGGAGCCCAGGGCGCCAACGAGATCGTGGGCGACTGGACGGACCAGGAGGGCCGGACCCTGGCCTTCGAGTACCTGCGCCGCAATTCCTACATCCCCTGGGGCCATTTTGCCTCCAACATGGCCCATGAGGTGGTGCGCTACCGGGTGGCGGCCCTCTCGGCTGCTGAATTTGGCGGCCTGCGCCACCTCTACTACCAGCGCACCTGTTTGCGGCTGGCCGCGGCCCTGGCCCTGCCGCTGCCCCCGGCTGGCCGCCAGCTGGCGCCTTTTGAGCTGGAGGCCCTGCGGCGGGCGGTGCTGGCCGCCTTGGCCGAGCCCACCGCTGCCGACACCCTTCCCTTTGCCGCCTCCCTCTGGGGCTGGAACTACGGCTTCGACTTCGCCCCCAGCGGCTACCGCCTGCACGCCTCGCACCAGCAGATCCACCAGCAGTTCGCCCTGGTGCCAGCCCGGATGGCCGCCGCAGACGGCCAGGACGATCTGACCCCCTACGCCTATGGCGATCAGCTGGCCGCGGTCTGCCGCCGCTTCCGGGCCGAGACCGGGCAATCGTTTGCCGCGTGCTACCTTGCGGCCATACGCGCCAACCGGCGGCTGGACGGCCGAAACGACCGGCCGGCCAGTCTTGTGGTCTGGGAGGAGGATGGGGTGCTGCTCTTCGTGCCCAAGGCCCAGACCTCGGGCTGGGAGCTGCAGGTGATGTGCGGCGGCGGGGTGGGCAACATCCTGGAGGCGGACCAGGCCTGCCGGGCCGCCCTGGACCGGGCGCTCTATCTGGCCATGCGCATCCTCGACCGTCTGGGGGCGCGGATGGTGACCGGCGTCGAGCTCGGGAAGCGCTTCGTGGGCGGCGAGGCGGACCAGCCCCTCCTCTACCGCCTGCTGCCCCGCCTGCCCCAGTCGCCAGGGGCCTTTTCCGAGACGCAGCTGCGCTTCATCGTCGGCCACTTCCCGGAAGACTTCGCCGCTGCCTGCCGCCAGCAGCTGGCCGATCTGTCCCTGGCCTGAAGCCTGCGAGATCCTCTCCGCAGCCACCCCGCCAACTCCAGCCCGACCGCCCCCCTGGGCGGCCGCCGGACAGACAGGACCAACCATGAGCCTTCACATCGCCGACGAGGCCAATCGCCGCCGGGCCTGGACCCGGCAGCTTTACTACGAGCATGCCCAGATCTGCCGCGACCATGGGGTGCCCCTCCGGACCCCCTTCATTGAGCTCGCGGACCTGGCCAGCGTCGTCGGCAGCTGGGATGCCGTAAGCCGCACCATCCGCCTGGCCGTCCGGCTGGTGGCGGAGCAGTCCTGGGACGTCCTGGTGGGGGTGCTCCGGCACGAGATGGCCCACCAGGCGGTCACCGACCTCTTCCGGATGCCGGCCGGCCATGACCAGAGCTTTCAAACGGCCTGCCGCCTGCTGGGGGTGCCGGAGCGGTTCCGCCGGGCCACCGGTCCCCTGGACTGCCAGGGCCTGGCCCCGAGCACCGCGCTGGACCCGGCTGCCGTCCGGCACCTGGCCCGGCTGGAGAAGCTCCTGGCCCTGGCCGGCTCCGACAACGAGCACGAGGCCGGCCTGGCCATGGCCAAGGCCAACGCCCTGGTGGCCCGCTACAACCTGGAGGGCCAGTCCCAGACCGGCGACGGCGCCTACGACTACCGGATCATCCGCCTGGGCGGCCAGCGGGTGGACCGGGTCCACAAGGGGGTGGCCTCGCTGCTCACCGAGTTCTTCTTCGTGCAGGTGGTGCTCTCCTCCATCTACGATCCGGCCCTGGATCAGTCGGTGCGGACCCTGGAGCTCTTGGGCCGGCAGGAGAACCTGGAGGTGGCCGAGTACGTGCACGCCTTTCTCATCCGCCAGTTGGACGGGCTCTGGCAGGGGCACCGGCGGAAAAGCGGCTGCCCGGGCGGGGCGCGACGCTCCTTTCAGCTGGGGGTGCTGAACGGCTTCCGGGAACGGCTGATGAGCCAGGCCCAGCCCCCCGGGTCCGCCGCCCGCAGCGCCGGCCAGTCCAGCACCAGTCTGGTGGTCTGCGCCCAGGATCCCCGCCTGCAGGCCCTGGTCCGGGAGCGGCATCCGCACCTCGTCCGCCGTCGCTCCGGCCCGGCCCTTTTCGACGCCGCCGGCTATACGGCCGGGGTTGCCGCCGGCCGAGAGCTCACGCTGCACCGGGGGATCACCCGCCAGGGTCCCGGCGGCCGGCTACTGCCGGAGGGATGAGGACCAGGAGCGCGCTGCCCCCGGGACGGCACTCCTGCTCCTGGCTGGCAGGCAAGCGCGCACCCCAGGCCCCGAACAGCGCAAAAAGGGGGCCAGACATTGCTGTCTGGCCCCCTTTCTCTTCTTCCTGGTGGGCCGTCGGGGGCTCGAACCCCAAACCTACTGATTAAGAGTCAGTTGCTCTACCAGTTGAGCTAACGGCCCGTGGCGATGCCAGCGGCCGGCCGGCCGGTGGCATCGAGGGCCGTAAAGTAGCACACCCCGGACCCGAGCGTCAAGGGGAAGAACACAGCCGCTACGCGATGCCGCCTCGGATCCGGCCGTCGCGACTAGCAGTCGCGCCGGCCCCCCAGTCCAGGCCGGCGGGGGGACTGTTCCGCGCTGTGTCGTCATGCTATACTCTCGTCTATTGGCCGAGATGGCCGGCGACGGCCTAGTCCGGCGCGGGGCCTTTTTCTGAGGGGGAGCGGTCCCCCTATTCCCAACCCAGGAAAGGAGGTGGCAGATGGCAGCGACGATGAAGAGATGGGGCTGGCGGCTGGCAGGGATGACGGTGGGCGCTGCCATGCTGCTGGTGACCGGCAGCGGGCAGGCGGCGGACCTCACCTGGACCGGCTGCGGCATCACCAAGAACGCCTTCATGGACGAAATCGCCAAGGCCTATGAGGCCAAGACGGGGACGAAGATCGTGCTGTCCGGCGGCGGCGCCACCAAGGGCATCCGGTCCGCGTCGGCGGGCACCAGCGACATGGGCGGCACCTGCCGGCACTGGCTCTACGACGCCGCTGGCCAGAAGCATCCGGAGGAAAAGGATGCCGTGCTCGTGCAGGTGGCCTGGGACGCCATCGTGGTGGTGGTGCATCCCGACAACCCGGTCTCCGACATCTCCACCGCCAACCTCAAGAAGGTGGTGGACGGGCAGATCACCTCCTGGAAGGAACTGGGAGGGGAGGACAAGCGCATCGCCTTCATCGATCGGGAAGGCAAGGAGTCCGGGGTCGGCCATATGTTCCGGCGGCTGGTCTTTGGCGACCCCAACTACGATTTCAAAGCCCGCTCCCTGGAGGTCAAGGCCTCCGGCGCGGTGGAGGAGAAGGTGGAGAAGACCGGCACCGGCCTGGGCCTGGATGGCGTCTCCTCGGCCAAGAAGCAGGCCGTGAAGATCCTGTCCCTGGACGGCGTCGCACCCAGCAAGGAGAACATCGCCTCCGGCACCTACCCCCTCTTCCGGCCCCTGTACATCACTCACCACACCAACCCCGCGGAGGAGGTGCAAAAGGCCCTGGCCTTCATGCTCTCCCCGGAAGGCCAGGCCATCATCTCGCAGCAGGGCACGGTCAACCTGGAAGAGGGCAAGACCATCGCCGCCCTGTGGGAGCAGAAGAAGAAGGACCTCGGCCTCTAGGAAGGAGCCTTTCATGACCATCGGCACCCGCATCTTCCTGGCGGTCTCCGCCCTCATCCTGGTGGTCCTGGTGGCGCAGGCCGGGGTCAACCAGGTCATGGTCTCCGGTGCCCTCCAGGGCGAGGCGACCCGCCAGCTGGCCAGGACAGCCGCCGACCAGGCGGCTGTCCTGGCAGACATCCTGACCGTCACCGGCCAGGACCTGCCGGTCTTCCGCAGCCACAAGGCCCTGGATGACTACTTCACCGCCCGTTTCTTCGAGGACGCGGACGGCATGGCCACGGCCGAGGGCAGCCTGGAGTTCTTTTTCCGCAATCTCGGCGCGGCCAAGCCCCAGTATGAGGTGATCCAGATCACCGCTGCCGATGGCCGGCCGGTCCTGCAGATTCAGGAAGGCCAGCGGGTGGAGACCTTCGTGGCCTTTCCCCAGGCGGCGGCCCTGGAGGCGCTCCAGGGCAAGAGCGGTGCGGATGGCGCGGCCCCCCTCTTCCTGCAAGCCAGCCAGCAGGAGGACGGCAGCTGGGCGCTCGTGTCGGCCCTCGCCGTGGTGGTGGACAGCCAGACCGAGGGCCTCATCTGGCTGCGCCAGCCCCTGGCCCCGGCCCTGGCGGCGTTGGCCAATGGGGCCCAGGCTGCGGGCATGGCCTTCGTGATCCAGGACAGCGGCGGCCGGCCGGTAGCCGCTTCGCCGGACCTGGCCCCCGAAGCGCAGGCCGCCCTCGGCACTGGCCAGGCGGCCGGCTGGCTGGTGGCCGGCCAGGAGCTGCCTGGCCTGGGATGGCAACTGACCCTGGGCATCGAGGAGGCCCAGGCCTTTGCCGTGCTCCGCCGCATGCTCTTCACCGCCGTCCTGGTGCTGGCGGCGGCCCTGGCCGCGGCGGGCGGCGCCCTGTGGCTCCTGGTCCGCGGCATTACCCGGCCGGTGCAGCAGGCCATCACGGACATGGAGCAGGCCTCGACCGTGCTCACCAGCGAGGCACAGAAGGTCAACGACGCTGGCCAGGCCCTGGCCGCCGGCGTCGCCCAGCAGGCAGCTGCCATGGAGCAGATGTCTGCTTCCATGGAGGAGATCGGCGCCATGACCCGCAACAACGCCGACAACGCCGGCGAGGCCGACGGCCTGATGCGGCAGGCCAACGAGGCGGTGGGGCGGGCTTTCGACAACATGGAGCGCCTGACGGCCTCCATGAACGAGGTGGCGGGGGCCAGCGCCGAGACCCGGAAGATCGTCCGGACCATCGACGAGATCGCCTTCCAGACCAACCTCCTGGCCCTGAACGCCGCGGTGGAGGCAGCCCGGGCCGGCGAGGCCGGAGCAGGCTTTGCGGTGGTGGCGGACGAGGTGAGGAGCCTGGCCAGACGGGCGGCCGAGGCAGCCAAGAGCACCGCCACCCTCATCGACAACACCGCCCGCCGGGTTGCCGATGGCAGCCAGCTGGTGACGGTGACCGGCCGGGACTTCCAGGCCGTGACCGGTGTCGCCGAGAAGGCTGGCCTCCTGGTGGCCGAGATCGCCGCCGCCTCGGCTGAGCAGAGCCGGGCCATCGAGCAGGTCAGCCGGGGCATCGTCGAAAACGACAAGGTCACCCAGCGCAACGCCGGCACCGCCGAGGACTCCGCCTCCGCCGCCACGGTCATGAAAGAACAGGTGGAGCGCCTGGACAGCTCCATCCACGAGCTGCAGGCCCTGGTGGGCGGCAGCGGCCGCCGCGCCGGCAGCACCGCCCTGGTGGCAGCCGGCAAGGCCGGCTGAGGGGTCCGAGCCCGGCCCGCATCGCGGCGCCACGCCCACAGGTCCTATAGGTCCCATACGTCCTATAGGACCTATGGGACCTGTGACACCTGCAAGCCTCATGGGGGCCCCGCGAGCCGGCCCCCCCTTTTGACCCGCCCGGCTCCCGTCAGGGGGGTGGGCACTCCACCGCCACCGGGCACTCGCCGTCCTCGTCGAGATCCATGAGCGACTGGCCGGCCTCGCCGGCGGCCGGTGGCGGCTGGCAGGCGGCGGCCAGCCAGGCCTCGATGCGAGGGCGGCCCTTGAGAAGCCGTATCCCCTCCTCCTCCTGCACCAGCAACGCCGGCACGGTCTCCACGCCCAGGAGGGCCAGGAGCAGGCGGTTGCCCTCCGGCTGCCAGGGGCCTGCCGCCGCCAGTCCGGCCGGGAGAGCGGCCAGCTGGTCCACCGGCCGCAGCTGGATGGTGCAATCGGGAAAGGCTGGCAGGTCCTGCAGCAGCTTCTCGCAATGGGGGCAGCTGGCCGCCACAAAGAGGTCGGCCTGGGGGCGGCCAGCGGCGGCCGGCCGCACCGCCGCCACCCCGGGGACGGCACCCAACCGGGCCATGGTCAGGCCAGGGCCGAAGGAGAGCGCCGCCATGATGGCAACCGGAGCAGCCAGAACAAAGGCCGCGGCCAGGGCGTGGCGCCAGCCTTGGCTGAGATTGAGCAGGACCACCAGGCCTGCCACCAGGAGGCAGTACGAGCACCAGACCCCCACGGCCAGACCCTGGTAGGCGGTCAACACCCCCTCCACCGCGGCACCGGCGAAAAGCAGCGGACCCAGAAGCTCCCCGGCCCAGCCGGCCCCCATCCGGGCCAGGCCGAGGACTGCCGCGAAGTAGGCCAGTCCCAGCAGATTGAAGGCCAGGGGGCTGATTGCGGTCAGCCCCTCCACGATCCGGCAGCCGGTGTTGAGGCAAAGGGCCTCCCCCTGGGCGGCGATGATGGCCACCTGGCTGCCGACCACCAGGATCGCGGTCAGGGCCAGGGCAACGGTGGGGGGCGGCAATCGGCGGGGCATGGCTCCTCCTCGGGCCCAGCAGGGCTTGACAGACCACCCCATTGTGACCCAGTATCGGGCGGTCGTCCACCAGGCCCTGGTCACCCTCCCGAAACCTCGTCCCGCCGACATGCTCACCCTCGCTGCCATCGCTGTGGTCTTCTTTCTGGCCGGACTGGTCCAGGGCCTCACCGGCTTCGGCTCGGCCCTGGTGGCCATCCCGCTGCTGGCGCTCCTGGTGGAGGCCCGCACCGCTGTGCCCCTGTGCTCCCTGGCGGGCCTGGCCATCACCGGCATCCTCTCCTGGCAGCTGCGGCGGCACCTGACCTTCACCCGGATCCGGCCGTTGCTCCTGGGCTGCCTGCCCGGGGTGGTCCTGGGGACGGCGTTTCTGAAGGGCGTGGACGACCGGATCTTTCGCCTGGCTCTGGGGCTCTTCCTGGTGCTCTATGCCGGCTTTCGCCTGGCGGCCCGGCCGCGGCCCGCTCGCCCGCTCCACCCCCTCTGGGCGTACGGGGCCGGCCTTGCCACCGGCGTCATCGGCGCCGCTTTTTCCACCGGCGGCCCGCCCACCGTCATCTACACCTCCCTCACCGGCTGGTCCCAGGACGAGATCAAGGCCACCCTCTCCGCCTTTTTCCTGCTGGGCGGGCTGATGGTGATCGCCGGCCATGCGCTGGCAGGGCTCATCACCAGCCAGGTGCTGGCCCTGCTGCCGGTAGCCTGGCCCGCCGTCACCCTTGGGGTGCTCGCCGGCGCCCGGCTTTCCCGCCGCCTGGACCAGACCGCCTTCCTGCGCGCCCTCCTGGTGCTGCTCCTCGTCATGGGACTGGCCATGCTGGCCTCGGCCCGGGCCTGACCCCCCCTTTCGGTCCGGGCCGGCAAAGGGCTGGATTTGCCGGCGCGGCCCATGCTAAGGGTAAGCCACAGAGGCCTGGTGCTCAGCCGGCCCGGGGCCGCCTGGGCCGGGCAGGGCGCTGGAAGGCTCGGGGGCAGCCCATGGACGAAGAGGCCCTGCAGCAAATCCTGGCCGCGGAAGAGGTCATCCGGCAGCAGCTGGCCGCCGAGCGCCAGCGGGCCAGCCGGTGGCTCGATGGCCTGCGGTTGGACGGCGAGCGGCAGCGGCAGGAGGCGGCGGCCCGCAAGGCCGCCGGCCGGGCCGCCGCCATCGCGGGCAGCGAAGAGGAAGCGGCCCGGGCCGCCGCCTGGCGCCTGGAGCAGGCGGCAGGCCTGGCGGCCCGGCTGCGGGATCTGCCCCAGGCCCTGCTGGAAGCCATTCTCCGGCGCCACCTGACCGCCATCCTGCCGGAGGCTGGCCATGATCGTTAGAATGGCCAAGGTGGAGATCGCCGGCCCCCAGGCACTCCTCACCCCGGTCCTCAGCCTGGTGCGGGACGCAGGGCTGGTCCACCTGGAGCCCAGGCAGGGGCGGTCCAGCCAGGAGCCGGACCGCCTCCGCCGGCAGCTCCTGCCCCCGGAGCAGCTCTTCGAGGCCCTCTTCCTGGAGGATCTGGCCGGCCGCATCCAGGCCCTTTTTGCGCTGCTGCCGGCGGTGCCGGTCCGGCAGAGCCTGCTTTCGCCACAGCCGATCCTGGCCACCTTGAGCCGCAGCGTCGACCGGCATCTGGCCACGGCCCAGGAGCTGGCCCGCCGGCAGGAGGCCACCGCCCAGGAGTCGGCAGAGCTGGAGCGCCATGGCCAGTTTCTGGAAGCGGTGGCCGACATGCTGGCCGGCCTGCCGGAGGCGCCGGATCTGGAGATCATGGGGCTGGTGCTCCGGGACGAACGGGCAGCCGCCATCCTGCGCCGGGAACTGGAGCGGCTGACCGGTGGCGCCTTCACCCTCGCCGTCCGCCGGGCCGCCGGCGGCATTCTGGTGGGCCTCCTGGTGCTGGGGAAGAAGACGCCTTTCGGCCTGGACCGCGAGCTGACCGGCCAGGGGGTGGCGCCCTACGCCCTGCCGCCGGCGCTGCAAGGCCTGCCCCTGGCCGCCGCCCTGCCGGCCCTTCGTGAGCGGCTGGCCGCCCTGGCCCGTACCCGGGAGGGGCTCGACCGGCAGGCAGTGCTCCTGGCCCAGCGCTGGGGACCCATCTACCGGCAGACGGCCTCCTGGATCCGCTCCCGGCTGGGGCTCCTGGCCGCGTCGGCAGCGGTCTTCTCCAGCCAGCTGTGCTTCTTCCTCTACGGCTGGATGCCGGCCGGCCGGCTGGCCGACCTGCGCGCGCTCCTGGAGGCCCGCTTCGGTGGCCAGATCCTGGTGTCGGAATTGGCGGTGGCGGACCAGGACCTGGACGAGGTGCCGGTGCTCCTGGAAAACCCCGCCTACTTCCGGCCCTTCCAGCTCCTGACCCGGCTCCTGCCCCTGCCCAGCTACGCCTCTTTCGACCCGACGCCGTTCGTGGGCCTGTTCTTTCCGCTCTTCTTCGGCATGATCCTGGGGGATGTGGGCTACGGCGTGATCTTCGCCGGGGTGGCGGCCGGCCTGGTCTGGCGCGGCCGGACCGGCAGCCTCCGGGATGCTGGCCGCATTCTGGGGGTGGCCGCGGCCTACGCCATCCTCTTCGGCCTGGCCTATGGCGAGCTCTTGGGCGACCTGGGCCACCGGCTGTTCGGCCTCGTCCCTTTTCTGGTGGAGCGGCAGACCGCCATCCTGCCCATGCTGCTCTTTGCCGTGGCGGTGGGCTGCATGCATATCCTCTGCGGCCTGGCCCTGTCGGCCATTGCCGCGGTACGCCGCCGTACCGGCCGCAAGGCGGTGGCGGATCTGGTCACCATTGGCCTCATCGCGGCCCTGGCCGCCCTCATCCTCTCCGGGCTCGGCCTCTATCCCCAGATTCTGGCCCGGCCGGCTCTGGCCCTGGCCCTGCTCCTGGCCCCCCTCCTCCTGTGGAGCGGCGGTCTCTTGGCCCCCCTGGAGCTGCTGAAGACCGTGGGCCACATCATCTCCTATGCCCGGATCATGGCCATCGGCCTCACTTCCGCCCTCCTGGCCACGGTGGCCAACCAGATGGCGGGCCTGACCGGCGATCTGGTGCTGGGGGTGGTGGCCGCGAGCCTCCTCCATCTGGTCAACCTCTTCCTGGGCCTTTTCTCCCCCACCATCCATTCCTTGCGCCTCCATTACGTGGAGTTCTTCGACAAGTTCCTGCACACCGGCGGCCGCCGCTACGAGCCGCTCCAGGCCGACCACCACCCCCCGGGACCATGAGGAGATGATGCCATGGACAAGATCTGGATCGCCTTCGCCGCTGCCCTGGCCATCGGTCTGCCGGCCCTGGCCACCGCCTGGGCCCAGTCCCGGATCGGCGCCGCTGGCGCCGGCGCTCTGGCGGAAAAGCCGGAGCTGTCCGGCACCATGATCCTTCTGGTGGCCATCCCGGAGACCATGGTCATCCTGGGCTTCGTGGTGGCGGTGATGATCCTGCTCGGGGGCTAGCGGTGGGCCTGGATGCGCTGTTGGCCAGCCTCCGGGCGCGGCACGAGGAGGAGGTCCGTACCCTGTGGCGGGAGACCGAGGCAGAAGGGGAGCGGCTCCGCCGGGAGCTGGCCGCTGAGCTGGCCTGTTGGCAGGAGGAGCATGACCGGCAGACCGCCGTGTTCTGCCGCCAGGCCCACGACCGGATCCTGGCCGATGCTGAGCGGCCCGCGGCCCGCCAGGAGCTGGAGGCCGTCGCGGCCCTGGCCGCCCGCCTGTGGGCTGCCGCTGGCCAGCTCCTGGCCGGGCTGCGGGACGACGATGACCGGCAGACCTTCCAGTGCCTGGCCGCCGAGCTGCCCCCTGCCCCCTGGGCCGTCATCCGGGTGGCGCCGGCCGACGCCGGCCTGGCCCGGGAGCTGTTCCCGGCGGCGCGGATCGAGATGGACCCGGCCTTGGCCGGCGGGTTGGTGGCGGTAAGCGCTGACGGCTGCATCCGGGTGGACAACTCCCTGGCCACCCGTCTGGCCGCCCTCTGGCCCGAGATCCTGACCCGGGCCGCGGCGGAGATCCTGGAGAGGTGTGCCCATGCGGCCCCTGGCCCCCCTGCCGGACCGTAGCCTGCCGGCGGACTTTCTGGTCGCCCGGCTCCACGGCCGGCTGCCGGCCCTGGCTGTGGACTGGACCGAGTGGGACCTCGCCGCCAGCACGGTCCCCTGGCAGCTGCGGGGGCCGGCCGCGGCCCTGGCGGCCCAGGCAGGCGCTGCCGGGGTGGGGCGCTTCTGCCGGCAGGAGGCGCTCTGGGTATACCGGCGGGCCAGCCTCGGCCTGCGCCGCTGCCTGGCCCCGGTTTTCCTGTGGCTGGCCCTGCCGGAGCTGGCCGCAACCTTCCGCCTGCGCCTGGCCGGCCTGGCACCGGCGACTGGCAGCCGACTTCTGGACCCGGACCTCACCGGCCTTCTGGCGCAGCCGGGCGAGCCGGCGGCCATGCTGGCCCGGCTGGACCGGTACCTGGCCGGCCTGGCCCCTGGCCTGGGCGGTCTGGCGGCGGCCTTTGGCCGGGAGGGCGGCCGGGGGGCGGAGCGACGGCTGGCCGACCTCTGGTGGCAGCTCATGGCCAGCCGGGCCGGGCAGCCGCTGGTCGCCTCCTGGCTCGACCGCCTGGCCGGGGTGCTGGTGCACACCCGGCAACGGGCTGATCCGGCAGACGGCGGTGTCGCCGAGGCGGCCGGGCTGGCCGCCATCACGGTCTGGCTCCGGCGCCAGCGCTCCGAGGGGAGCGGGGTCGGCTTTCTCCTCCACTACCTGTGGACCCTCTTCCGGTACCGCCACAACCTAGGCCTGATCCTGGCCGCGGCTGCCGTGGCGCCGGAGCGGGTGGGGGCCCTGCTCCTGCGATGAAGACTGTGACCGTGCTCACGCCCGCGGATGCCAGCCCCGGCTTTGCCCTGGCCGGGGTCGGCCAGAAGACCGGCAGCCGGAGCGAGGCCGCCGCCCTCCTCGCCCAGGCGGTGACCGATCCTGCGGCCGGCCTGGTGGCCGTGGACGAACGGCTTCTGGACCCGGCGCTGGAGGAATCCTTGCCTACCCTCCCCTTTGCCGGCGCCCTGGTGGTGCTGCCGGCGCCAGCCCTGGCCGCCCGGCCCCGGGAGGGCTATGTCGAGCGCCTGCTGCGGCGTGCCATCGGCTACGCGGTGAGGCTCGCCCGATGAGCGGCCGGGTGAGTGGAGTCTGCGGGCCGACGGTCAGGAGCGACGCCGCCGGTCTGGCCCTCCACGAACGGGTGGCCGTGGGGCGGCAGGGCCTGACCGGCGAGGTGGTGCGGCTGGAGGCAGCAGGGGCGGTGATCCAGGTCTACGAGGAAACCCGGGGGCTCGCCCTGGGTGAGCCGGTGACCGGCTCCGGCAGCAGCCTGGAGGTCGTCCTCGGGCCAGGCCTTCTGGGCCGGATGCTGGACGGCCTCGAGCGGCCTCTGGACCGCCTGTTGGCCAGCCAGGGTCCGTTCCTGGAGGCCGGCGGCGCGCTGCCGGCCCTGGATGACCGCCGGTGCTGGCCCTTCACCCCCGGTCGCCGTCCCGGCGAGACGGTGACGGCCGGCGACGAGCTGGGCTGGGTGAGCGAGGGCCGGCTCCGCCATCCCATCCTGGTGCCGCCGGGACGATCCGGCGTCCTCGCCGAGCTGGCCAGCGGATCCCTGACCGCCGGTGCCACGGTCGCCCGGCTGGCGGACGGCACCGCCATCCCCCTGGGCCAGCGCTGGCCGGTGCGCCGGCCCAGGCCCTATGCCCGAAAGCTCGCCGCCCGGCGGCCCCTGGTCACCGGCCAGCGGATCATCGATCTCCTTTTTCCCCTGGCCCTGGGGGGAGCGGCCATCATCCCCGGCGGCTTCGGCACCGGCAAGACGGTGCTGGAGCAGGCCATCGCCCGGCACGCGGCGGTGGATGTGGTCGTCTACTGCGGCTGCGGCGAGCGGGGCAACGAGATGGCGGAGCTGGTGGCCGATTTCGCCGGCCTTGCGGATCCCCGCACCGGCGGCCCGCTTCTGGACCGCACCGTGCTGGTGGCCAACACCTCGAACATGCCGGTGGCGGCCCGGGAGGCCTCCATCTACACGGCGGTGACCGTGGCCGAGTACTACCGGGACCTGGGCCTGGACGTGCTGCTCTTGGCCGACTCCATCTCCCGCTGGGCCGAGGCCTTGCGGGAGATCGGTGCTGCCCTCGGCCAGATGCCCGGCGAGGAGGGCTACCCCACGGCCATGGCCGGCCGCCTGGCGGCCTTTGTCGAGCGGGCCGGCGCGGTGGAGACCCTGGGCGGCCGCCCCGGATCCCTGTCCATGATCCTGTCCGTCTCCCCGCCGGGGGGCGACTGCACCGAGCCGGTCACCCAGGCCCTGGCCCGGGCCTGCGGCGCCAGCCTGATCCTGGACACCCGCCTGGCCCACAGCCGCCACTTCCCGGCCATCAACCCCCAGGCCAGCTATTCCCTCTTCGAGACCGAGGTGCGCGATTTCTGCCAGGAGACGGTGGCCGCCGACTGGTCCTCCCTCAGGCAGCGCTGCCAGGCCCGGTTGCGGGCCGAGGAATCCCTGGCCGAGGTGGCGGAGATCGTGGGCCTCGATGGGCTGCAGGACCGGGACCGGCTGACCATGGAGGCCGCCCGGCTCCTGCGGCGCCGGTTCCTGGCCCAAAGCGCGTACGGCACCGAGACCGCCAGCTCGCTCGCCGCCACCGCCGGCCTGGCCCGCCGGCTGCTGGAGGCCGGCGACGCCGCCCTGGCGGCCAGTGCCGCCGGCCGGCCGCTGGCCGAAGCCGCCGCCCTCCTTGAGATCCCGTGATGCGCCTGGCCCGCCACCGCTACCGCACGGTCACGAGGCTCTCCGGCGAGCTTCTGGTGGCCAACCGCATCCTGGCCGCCCGGGTCGGCGAGCTGGTGACGGTGCGCTCTGCGGACGGCCGCGCCATCCTGGGCGAGATTCTGGCCCTGGACCGGGACACCATCCTGGTGCAGCTCTATGGGGAGAGCGCCGGTCTCGACCTGGCCGCCACCGAGATCGAGCTCACCGGCGCCGTGCAGAAGATGCCGGTCAGCCGGGCCATGCTGGGCCGCACCCTGAACGGCGCCGGCCAGCCCATCGACGGCCGGCCATGCTATCTCGCCCAGGCCTGGCGGGCCGTGACCCCGCGGCCCATCAACCCGGCCGGCCGCGCCGCGCCAGCGGAATTCATCGAGACCGGCATCTCGGCCGTGGACGGCCTCAACACCCTGGTCAAGGGCCAGAAGCTGCCGGTCTTCTCCTGCGCCGGCCTGCCGGCCAAGGAGCTGGTGGGCCGCCTCCTGCACGGCGCCGGTCCCGGCTTTGCCCTGGTCTTTGTCGCCCTGGGCCTGACCTTCCACGAGCTGTCGTACTATCTGGCGGTCCTGGACAGAACCCGGGCCGACTGCGTCGCCTTCCTCAACCGGGCCGACGAGCCGGTGATGGAGCGCCTCCTGGCCCCCCGCCTGGCCCTCACCGCCGCCGAGTATCTGGCCTTCGACCTGGGCCTCGATGTGCTGGTGGTGATCACCGACCTGACCAGCTACTGCGAGGCCTTGCGCCAGATCTCCTCCACCCGGGAGGAGCTGCCCGGCCGCCGGGGGTATCCGGGCTACCTCTATTCCGATCTGGCGGCCCTGTACGAGCGGGCCGGCCGCCTCCAGGGCCGTCCCGGCTCCGTGACCATGATCCCGGTCCTGACCATGCCCGAGGACGACATCACCCACCCGATCCCCGACCTCACCGGCTACATCACCGAGGGCCAGCTGGTTCTGTCCCGGGACCTCTGGCGCCGGGGCATCGACCCGCCCATCGACATCCTGCCCAGCCTCTCCCGGCTCATGGGCAAGGGCATCGGCGCCGGCCGCACCCGGGAGGATCACCGGACCATCGCCGACAGCCTGTACAGCAGCTATGCCCGGGGCCGGGAGCTGCGGCGCCTGGCCGCCATCGTCGGCCGGGAGGGCCTGGCCGCCCGCGACCAGTCCCTGCTCGACTTCGCTGCCGCCTTCGAGGCCGAATTCATCCACCAGGGCGACGAGCGCCGGGCCGTAGGCTGCACCCTGGACCTGGGCCGGGGACTCCTGGAGCGGTTCGGGGTGTGGTCGCACGGGTAACAGCCCGCGGCGACCGGGGGAATCCCGTTGAGGAAGAGGGGCCGGTGGGCTATGGTGGTCAGGGAGCTGGTCCGGACTATCAACCCTGGTGTGAAGGCAGAGCAGAGGAGGTGCACGGCATGCAAGTATGCGTGGAGGTTCCCGATGCCGCTCTGGCGGCCTTGAGGACCGAGCCCGAGGATTTCATCCGCCAGGTGCTCTTCCTGGCGGCCGCTCGATGGTACGAGCAGGGGAGGGTGTCCCAGGAGGTGGCTGCCCGAATCGCCGGCCTTGACCGGACCGACTTCCTCCTGGCGCTGGCCCGGGCGGGTTTGGACTCTTTCCCTTGAGAAGGAGCTGAGACGAGGATAAGGCTTTCCCCGCACCCCTACCGCTCCAAGGTCACCCGGAACTCCTCGCCCCATTCCTGGAAGGCGATGGCCTTGCCCAGGCGCTGGGCCTCCCGGCAGACCATGGGCAGGCCTCGACCCAGGCGGTCCATGTAGCCGAGGTTCTCCATGAGGCGGACGATGAGCGGGTTGCGGGCAAAGCTGGTGCCCACCGGGAGCTTGTCGATGGTGACCGTGTTGGGGAGTCGGCCGGGGCTTACGATCTCCAGGCGATCGGCGAAGAGGAAGACCCGGACTGTGGAGCCGGTAATGCTGTAGTTGCGGTGCACCACGGCGTTGACCAGGAGCTCCCGCAAGGCACGATCCGAATAGCCGGGGGCATCGATGCGCCTGGTCCCTTCGATCACCGACGGGGTGGGCAGGTTGGCGCGGATGGCTGCCAGGGCGTTGTCCACCTGCCGGGGCAGGCTGCCGCCGAAAGACTTCTTGTCGTACAGCTCGGCGTCCAGCTCCCGGCCCTGGAAATGGGCCAAGGCAATGCCGGCCTGGGGCAGGAGGCGCTCCGGGGCGATGCCAAAGACCAGAAGACCACCCACGGTGGGCCGGCCGGCCCGGCCGATGATGTCGCTGGCCGCGAGCAGCCGCCGTTTTTCCTCCTCTTTCTCGCCGGAGAACCGGAAATCGTAGCGATGGAAGAAGGCATCCACGGCGGACAGATCCAGATGGGCCTCGGTCGCCTGCCCCAGCTCCACAAGGTCGTAATGGAAGAGCCCTGAGGCCTGGAAGAGCCGTACCAGCTCTTCCCGGGAGGCGGCTCGCTTGGTGGAGCCGACCCGGATGAAGTACTTGTTGGAGGTTGTGGCGTAAGGCCGATCCGCCCCCTTGGGCACGATGACCCGGGCAACCCGCCGGCCGCCGGCGGCTCCCTCTTCATAGGAGGGAGTCAGGGGAGGCACCACCGCCGTGCGGCAGATGGCCATGACGTCCTCCTCGTAGGACCGCATAAGGCCGCTCGGCCGGCCGTCGTCATCCACCCCCAGCCAGATCTCCCCGCCCTCGGCGTTGGCCAGGGCAACGATCTCCTCGGCCAGCTCCTTGGCCCGCACCTTTTCGGACTTGAATTCCACATAGGGGCCTTCGCTGGCAGGGATCTTCATGGCCGATGCCGTCATGACGGGAACGGTGGATGCTGGCCCAGGGAGCATGGTGGACACAGCGGGCGCGCCGGACCGGTCGGATCAAAGAACCGGCCCACGATGAGCACGTGTTGCGACCATACCATCAGCGCCAGTTCCCTGGCAATCCTCGCGGCCTTGACTTGGCCGGCCAACGGCCGGCTATGATGGAGGCACGCCGGTGCTGGTGTCGATCTTCCCGGCGAGGCCCTGCCCATGCTGCCCCCCACCCGCGCCAACCTGCTGCTCCTGAAGGACAAGGCCGCCGCCGTGGCGTCCAGCCGCGGCCTCTTGCGCTCCCGGCGCCGGGCCCTGATCCACGAGCTTTTGGCCTGCTCGGTTGCCTATCTGGCCTCCCGGGACGGGATCAGCCGACTCTATGCCGAGGCCATTGGCCTCCTGGCCGTGGCCACCGGCCAGGAGGGGGGGGAGGTGATCGCCTCCCTGGTGCCGGCCTGCCGGCGGGATTTCCGGGTGCAGGTCCGCAACCGGCGCCTCTGGGGTCTCAGCTTGAAGGAGATCGAGTCCCGGGAGACCGCCCGCCGGCAGCCCGACCGGCGGGGCCACGACGAGGGACTCCTGGGACCGGCCACCGCAGCGGCCATCGACCGCTTCGAGGCGGTGGTGGATGCCCTCATCGAGTTCGCGGCCCACGACAACAAGCTGGCCCGCCTGGCCGAGGAGATCGGCCGGACCACCCGCCGCCTGCGGGTCCTGGAAGAGCGCCTCCTGCCCGCTGTCCAGGCCGAGATCCGCGGCATCGGCCAGGCCCTGGGGGAACGGGAGCGGGAGGAGCTGTACCGGCGCCAGCGCTGCCGCGGCCGGGCCCAGGAAGAACGCTGAGAACGGGCCGTTCCATTCCGGCGCGAAGCCGGTGCCGCCGGGTGGGGACTGTGGTATGGTAAAAATTTGTTGCAGCCCAGCTCACCTTTCCTGCCCCCTGGAGCCATGCGCCGCCCCGACCTGATCCGCCTGGCCATCGTTGGCCTCTTCGCCACCCTGGCCGGCCTGTTCTTCGTTCTCGGCCTGCACCAGCACCTGTCCCTGGCCGCCCTTCAGGCCTCCCAGGCCCGACTCCTTGCCCTCTATCAGGCCAGCCCCTGGCTGGTCCTGGGCCTTTATGCCCTGGCCTACATCCTGGTCACCGCCCTGTCCCTGCCCGGAGCGGCGGCGATGTCTCTGGCCGGTGGCGCCCTCTTCGGCCTGGGGGCGGGCGTCCTGGTGGTCTCCTTTGCCAGCTCCATCGGCGCCACCCTGGCCTGCGCCGTGGCCCGCTTCCTGTTGCGGGACTGGGTGGCCGCCCGGCTGGGAGACCGGCTGGCGGCCATGGACGAGGGAATCCGCCGGGAGGGGGCCTTCTATCTCTTCGGCCTGCGCCTGGTGCCGATCTTTCCGTTCTTCGTCATCAACCTGGCCATGGGCCTCACCCCGATCCCGCTGCGCACCTTCTACTGGGTGTCCCAGCTGGGCATGCTGCCGGCAACGGTGGTCTACATCAACGCCGGCCAGGAACTGGCCCGCCTGGATTCCCTGGCCGGCATCCTCTCCCCCCGGCTGCTCATCGCCTTTGCCCTCTTGGGGCTGGCGCCTCTGGGCCTGAAAAGGCTGTTGGCCGTGCTCAAGGGCCGGCGCCGCGGCTAGGCCTGGCGGCCCCAAGCGCGCCCCCGGGACGTGACCATGGCGGACCACGCGCTGGGCTGGCAGCAGCTTCAGGCCATCCTCGACGGCATCACCGAGGTCATCTATGTAAGCGATCCCGACTCCCATGAGATCCTCTACGCCAACCGGACGGTCACGGAGCATTTCGGCGCGGTGCTGGGTCAGAAGTGCTACGCCGCCCTCCAGGGCCTGGAGGCGCCCTGCCCGTTTTGCACCAACCACCTGATCCTGGGGGCCAATACCGGCCGGGTCCATATCTGGGAGCACAGGAACCAGCGGCGGCAGCGCTGGTACCGGTGCATCGACCGGGCCATCCCCTGGACCTGCGGCCGCATGGTCCGGGCGGAGATGGCTGTCGACATCACCGACAGCAAGCTGGTCGAGGAGAAGCTGCGACGCTACGAGCAGATCGTCTCCCTCTCCCGGGAGCTCATGGCCTTCATGGACCGGGATTACGTCTACCAGGCGGTGAACGACACCTATCTCACCGCCCTGGGCAAGAAGCGGAACGAGATCATCGGTCACAGCTGGCCGGAGGTGTTCGACCCCGTCGTCTTTGCCCAGGAGATCCAGCCGGGGCTGGAAAGATGTCTGGCGGGCGAGGAGGTCCATTGCGACTTCTGGTACACCTTCCCGGCCATCGGCCGGCAGCATCTCGAGGCCACCTACTATCCCTTCTTCGCCGGGGGCGCCGTGGTCGGCATCGTGGTCAATGCCCGGGACATCACCGACTGGGAGATGCTGGAAAGGCAGCTGCGCCAGGCCCAGAAGATGGAGGCCATCGGCACCCTGGCTGGCGGCATTGCCCATGACTTCAACAACATTCTGGGGGCGATCATCGGCTGCACCGAGCTGGCCCTCCTGGACACCCCGGCCGGCAGCCTGGTCCACCGCCATCTGGAGGAGGTGCACAAGGCCAGCCAGCGGGCCAAGACCCTGGTCCGGCAGATCCTCACCTTCAGCCGCCGCACCGAGCAGATGCGCCTGCCCATCCGGGTCACCCCCCTGGTGGAGGAGGTGCTGGCGATGCTCCGGGCCTCCCTGCCCTCCTTCATCGAGATCCGCCAGCACCTGGACACCCAGGAGGACACGGTCCTGGCCGACCCGAGCCAGATCTGCCAGCTCGTCATGAATCTGGGCAGCAATGCCGGCCATGCCATGCGGCAGCACGGGGGCGTCCTGACCGTGGGGCTCATCCATGTCCCGGCAGAGGCCGCGGAGCTGCCGCCCCAGCTGCCGGCCAGCCGCACCGGCTATCTGCGGCTGTCGGTGGCCGATACCGGGGAGGGCATCCATTGCGAGCATCTGGATCGGATCTTCGAGCCGTACTTCACCAGCAAGGAGCAGGGGGACGGCACCGGTCTGGGCCTCGCCATCGTCCACGGCATTGTCAAGGCCTGCGATGGCTGGATCAAGGTCCAAAGCACCCCTGGCCAGGGCAGCCTCTTCGAGGTGCTTCTGCCTCTGGCCGCGGACGCCGAGACCGGCAAAGGGGAGCTGGCCGACCTCCGGCAGCTGCCCGAGGGCCGGGAGCGCCTCCTGGTGGTGGATGACGAAGAGGCCCTGGTCTGGTCCCTCATGCAGGCCCTGGGCCGCCTCGGCTACCAGGTGGTGGGCACCACCAGCAGCCTGGAGGCCCTGGAGCTTCTTGGTGACCAGGCCTCGGGCTTCGACCTCGTCATCACCGACCAGGCCATGCCGGATCTGACCGGGGTGGAGCTGGCCCGCCGGCTGCTGGCCGCACGGCCCGGGACCAGGATCATCCTCTGCACCGGCTTCAGCGAGCTGGTGAGCCTGGAGAAGGCCTGTGCCATGGGCATTGCCGCCTTTCTGGTCAAGCCCGTGGATACCCCGTACCTCGCCCGCACCATCCGTCAGGTCCTCGACCATGGCCTTGATCCTGATCATCGATGACGACACCAGCATGTGCTACACCCTGGCCAGCCTGGTGGCCCGGCTCGGCCATGAGGTCGCCACGGCTGCCACCCTCAAGGAGGGGGTGGCCCAGGCCGAGGCCCGGCCCTTCGACGTGGTGCTCCTGGACGTGCGGCTGCCGGACGGCAACGGCCTGGAGGCCTTGCCCCTTCTCCGCCAGACCCCCGGCGGGCCGGAGGTGGTCATCATCACCGGCCGCGGCGAGCCGGCCGGGGCCGAGCTGGCCATCACCAGCGGTGCCTGGGACTACATCGAAAAGCCGGCCTCCCTCCAGGCCATGACCCTGCCCATCCTCCGGGCCCTGCAGTACCGGCAGGAGCGGCGGGCGGCCAGTCCGCCGGTGGCCCTGGTCCGCAACGGCATCGTCGGCAACAGCCCCGCCATGCGGCGCTGCCTCGATCTTCTGGCCCAGGCGGCGGCCAGCGAGGCCAATGTCCTCATCACCGGCGAAACCGGAACCGGCAAGGAGCTCTTTGCCCGGGCGATCCACGCCAACAGCAGGGCCGCAGGCAGTTCGGCGAGAAGACCGGACAGGTCTGCTGGCAGGTCCTGCAGCAGGATCAGAGCGGCCCCTGCGCCTTCTGCACCAACCCCCGCCTGTTGACGGCCGAGGGCGAGCCGGCCGGCATCATCCGCTGGGAGCACGGGAACCCGATCACCGGCCGCTGGTACGACCTCCGGGACCAGGCCATCCCCTGGCGGGACGGCCGCATGGTGCGGCTGGAGATCGCCACCGACATCAGCGAGCGGAAGAAGGCCGAAAAGGCGCTCCAGCGCTCCCATGTGGAGCTGGATCAGATCTTCAACCGGGCCGCGGACGGCATGCGGGTGGTGGCCCGGGATGGCACGGTCTGGCGGGCGAACCGAACCCTGGCGCAGCTCACCGGCTGCAGCCTCGACGAGCTGGTCGGCCGGCCCTGCCACGAGGTGGGCCCCGGTCCGGACTGCTGCCGCACAGAGGCCTGCCCGCTGGCCCGGATCGTGGCCGGCGAGGAGCGGGTCGAGCTCGAGCTGGAGCTGCCCAGGAAGGACGGTCGCCGCGTGCCCTGCATCGTCACTGCCACCCCGTTCCGGGGGCCGGAGGGCGAGCTCCTCGGCATCATCGAGGATTTCCGGGACATCAGCCAGCGCAAGGAGGCTGAAAAGGCCCTGGCCCAGGCCAAGGAGGCCGCCGAGGCTGCCAGCCGCGCCAAGAGCGAATTCCTGGCCCACATGAGCCACGAGATCCGCACCCCCCTCCATGCGGTGATCGGCATGACCTCTCTGGCTCTGGACAGCGAGCTGGAGCGGGAGGCGCGGCATCACCTGGAGATCGCCCGCACCGCCGCGGAGTCCCTCCTGGTCCTGCTCAACGATATTCTGGATTTTTCCAGGATCGAGGCCGGCAGGATCGAGCTGGAGGAGGCGGCCTTCGATCTGTCGGAGGTCGTGGCCACGGCGATGCGGACCGTGACCCTGGAGGCCCACCGCAAGGGCCTGGAGCTCCTCTGTCACCTTCCGGCCACCATACCCACCAGGCTGGTGGGGGACGCCTTTCGCCTGCGCCAGATCCTTCTCAACCTGCTCAGCAACGCCGTCAAGTTCACCGAGGTCGGCACGGTGCTCCTTGAGGTGGAGACCAGGGCCGAGGACCGGGAGACCGTGCTTCTCCAGTTCTCGGTGCAGGACACCGGCATCGGCATCGCCGCCGAAAGCCAGGCCAGGATCTTCGACAGCTTCACCCAGGCGGATCGCCAGGTGACCCGCCTGTACGGCGGCTCCGGTCTGGGGCTGACCATCTGCCAGCGGCTGGCCGGCCTCATGGGTGGTACGATCCAGGTCTCCAGCGCGCCGGGGCAGGGCTCGATCTTCCGGTGCACGGCCCGCTGCCGCCGGCAGCCGCCGGCCCCTGGTCTGGTGCCGGCCTGGCTGACCCGGCTACCGGTCCTGGTGGTGGACGATCATGCCGGCAGCCGGCAGATCCTGGCGGAGCTCTTGGCGAGGCGGGGGCTGGTGCCGGAGACGGCTGCGGACAGCGGCCAGGCCCTGGCCGCTCTGGCAGCGGCCGCCAGCCGGGGCGAGCCCCACCGGCTCCTTCTGGTGGATCAGGGGCTGGCGGGGGAGGATGGTCTGGGTCTTGTGGCCCGCATCCAGGATCGGCCGGCGAGCCAGGCACCGGTGATCCTGCTCACCGTCACCGGCACCGATCCCAGGCTGCGGTCCAGGGCCAGGGCCCGAGGCTGCTTCTGCCTGGACAAGCCGATCCTGGCCCAGACCCTGTGGCCCCTGCTCCGAGAGGTCCTGAGCGGTGGCCGGCCGGATCCAGGATGGACTGGACGGGCTGTGGCCTCCCGGCCTCCGGCAGGGTCCTGGGAGGTCCTGGCGGTGGATGACAGCATCATGAACCGGGAGCTGGTCCAGGCGGTGCTGACCCAGGCCGGCCATCGGGTGACCCTGGCCGGCAATGGCCGGGAGGCCCTGGAGATCCTCGCCCGGCGGCACGTGGATGCCATCCTCATGGATGTGCGGATGCCGGAGATGGATGGCCTTCTGGCCACCAGGCTCATCCGCCAGTGCGAGGAGGGGAGCCTGCCCAGGGACCATGTCCACGCCGACCTGCTGTCAAGGCTCAGCAACCGGATCCGGATGACCCATACCCCTGTTGTCGCCATGACCGCCAGCGCCCTGCCCGAAGATCCGGAGGCCTGCCTGGCCAGCGGCATGGATGGGTATGTGTCCAAGCCCTTCCAGCTCCCGGACCTGCTGGCAGCCCTGGCACGCGCCACCAGCTGCCGGCCCACCGCCTCCTTTCCGCCCGGCGGGCCATCCTGATGGCAGACCGGGACAGACTGTGGCCTCGCCCGGAGCCTTGGCTGTTCCGTCCGAGGAGTATATACTGGCCGTATACTCACCCTCAGGGAGGCTCTTATGGCTATCGCTCGTGTCTTCAAGTCTGGCAACAGCCAGGCCGTCCGTCTTCCCAAGGAATACCGCCTCCGGGCACGGGAGGTGGAGATCTTCCGTCGCGGCGACGAGATTGTGCTGCGGGAGCACCCGGCCAGCGCCACGGCGATCTTTGATCGCCTGACGGCGCTGCCGGAGGACTTCATGGCCTGCGGCAGAGAGGATGCACCCCCCCAGGAGCGGGAGCCGCTCTGATGGAGCCTTTGTTCCTGCTGGACACGGATATTTGCATCTATATCGCCAAGGAGCGTCCTCCCCAGGTCCGGGAGCGTTTTGCCCGGCACCCGGCCGGAGAGTTGGCCATGTCGGTGGTCACTTGCGGGGAGTTGTGGCATGGGGCCGAAAAAAGCCTTGCCCCAGAGCGGGCGAGAGCCGCCCTGCAAGGCCTGACCGAGGTCCTGGCTGTCCTGGCCCTGCCGGCAGACGCCGGTCGCCACTATGGCCGTATCCGCGCCGCCCTCGAACGGATGGGACAACCCATCGGCAACAACGACCTGTGGATCGCCGCCCACGCCTGTGCCGCCGGCCTGTGCCTGGTGAGCAACAACGAGCGGGAATTCGCCCGCATCGCGGGCCTGCGCTGGGAAAACTGGGCCGCGCCCCCCGGGCCGTGAGCCTCCAGATCGTCCCCTCCCCTGGCCAGCCGTCAGGTGAAGAGCAGGATCTTGCAGTCCTTGGCGTATTTCAGAAACTCCTCGGCGGTCTGGATGGTCGTCCCTTCGACGAAGTCGGCGGGCGAAAGCTGCATCATGTCCACGGTCATCTTGCAGGCCACGAACCGTACCCCCTCCATGATGGCGATCTCCTGCAGGTCGCCCAGGGTGGGGATGTTGGCCTTGGCGATCCGGTCCTTCATCATCCAGGTAGCGATTGCCGACATGCCGGGGATGGCGCCCATGAACCCGGGCGGCTGGAACTTGGCCCGTTCCACCCAGCCCTTGCGGATGACGTTGATGCCCATGAAGGTGTAGAAGACGACGGCGTCCATGCCCAGGCGCCGGGCATTGATGCCGAGAATGAGCCCCGGGTAGGCCCCGTCCAGGGTGTCCCGGGAGGTGATGAAGGCGGCGGTTTCCTGCTTGGCGGCGGCTTCCGGCTGCTGACTCATGGCTTCCCTCCTTTGCATGCGGTGCGAGCAGGGCGGCCGGCCGGGGCCCTTCCCGGGGCCGGCTTACCGGTACTGTCGCACGGCGGCGCCGGCAAAGGCAAGAAGCGCCGGATGGCAGGGCCACGCTACGGGTACGGGGCCAAGAGCAGGAACATTCAGGGCGCAACGTCCGGAAAGCCGAGAAGCCAGCGGATGAGGTGGCAGCGCCGGATGGGGATTCCCTGCCAGTTGCGGGTCTCCTCGCCCTCGTCCAGGGTCAGCAGCAGATTCTTCCCCGCCTGCAGGTACGGGTCGGCGAGCACGAAGGCCCCCAGCTCCCGCCGTTCGTCATCCGCCGTCAGCCTAACCGCGACCTGATAGCGGTCAAAGCTCCTCCCCCCTGTGGCGGCCAGGAAATCCAGCTCCCGGCCGGAATCGTTCGTTCCGAAACAGACCTTGGCGCCGCGCCGGCGCAGCTCCAGCAGCACGGCATGTTCCAGGCGCAGGGCCAGGCCCTCTTCCGGCGGGCGGTACAGGGTGATGAGTCCGGGGTCGATGCTGAAGTACTTCCGGGTGTCGGCAAAGACGCGGCTCTGCTTCCAGCTGAAGCGGTTGACCTCACACAGCGCAAAGGTCTTGAGCAGATAACCGCAGTAGGCGATGATCGTTTCCGGCTTGGTCCGGAAGCCGAGGGCCTGGGCGCGCCGGGCGAGGGATGCGTAGGTGGTGACACATCCCGCACCCGCCATCAGATAATGAAACAGCTTTTCGAGCAGGGAGACATTGTCGACGCGGAAACGACGCACCACATCATCGAGGATGACCTTGCTCACGACCCCGGTAAGATACGAGATCTTGGCCTCCGGCGCCGGGATATCGAACACCTCGGGAAGGCCTCCGTGGGCCAGGTACTCGAAAAAAAGCCGGCTCACCTCCTGACGCGCACGGAAATAGTCCGCTTCTTCCCTGATCGGCAACCCCCGGTAGGCCAGAAACTCCCTGAAGCTGAAAGGCAGCAGCGAAAACTCGATGAAGCGTCCGGCCAGGTTGCTCCCCAGCTCCGACGAAAGAAGCTCCGAGTTGGAGCCGGTCAGCACAATTTCGACGGTCTCCCCGTCCCGCTCATAGATGGTGCGGATGAAACGATCCCAGGCGCTGACATTCTGGATCTCGTCAAAGATGAGAAGCCTCCTTCCTGGCTTGGCCGAGCTGCTCAAGAACAGCTCGTAGAGCTCGTTGAGCCGTTCCGGGCTGGTCACTTCCATGAGCCGGAAGTCTTCCAGGTTGAGGTAGAGCAGGTTGGACGGCTCAATCTGCCCGGCGTCGAGAAGACGCCTGGCCACCTGCTGCACCAGAAACGATTTGCCGCTACGGCGAAACCCCGTCACGATCTTGATCGGTCGTGATCCCATGGCCCTCAGGAGCCCAGCCTCCAGGTCGCGACAGACCCCGCCGCGCCTCCTGATCAGGCCTTGCCACTCGAAGAGGACGGTGGAAAAGGTCTCCTTGTTCATGATTACCTCCCGGCAGAGCGATTCAACGGCATGCTATTATCGCTGGACAGGGCGATAAAATCAAGACGCTCCACTAGGCCGGCCTTCGACCAGCACCCCCCGATCCCCAGATCCCCAGATCCCCAGATCCCTAGAAGCGCAGCCGCAGCTCGCCCCAGATCGACCGCCCTTCCAGGGGGATGTCGTTCGGGATCCTGCCATCGGTGGCCTCCCGGGCGCCGGTGTCGAAGAGGTTCCGCACCGCACACGCCGCCTCCAGGTGGCGCAACAGCCGCTGGCGCCGCAGGGTCAGGTGCACCAGGGCGTAGTCATCCAGCTCCGGCCGGGTGTCGCTCTCGATCCGGGAGCGGCTGGCCACCCAGAGGAGCTGGCCGTCCAGGGACCAGTCCGGCAGAAAGGCCCAGTGCGGGTTCAGCTTCACCAAGTGGTGGGGGGCGTCCGGCACCGGCAGGTTGCTGGCGTCGTCCACGGCATGCTGGTACGAGTAGGAGGCCCGCAGCCGGAGGCTGTCGGTCAGGTGCGCCTCCGCCTCCAGCTCGCCGCCATAGGCCTCGATATCCCGGAAATTGGACGCGGTCTTGGTGGCAGCATCCGGCGGCACGTACTCGATGAGGCCGTTGACCCGGTAGGCAAAGGTGCTGGCCGTAAGGCGCCAGGCCTGGCCCAGGACCAGCTCGCCGGCCAGCTCCACCGTGTCCACTGTCTCCGGATCGAGATCCCCGTTGCCCAGGTAGGCGGGATTGTTGCGGCCGTAAAGGCTCAGGAAGTCCGGCGGCCGGAAGGCCCGGCCGTAGAGGAGCTTGGCGGTGAGGGCCGGCGTTGCTTCCCAGACCAGGGCCAGCCGGGGGTTGGCGGTGAGGCCGAAGTCGGAGTAGTGGTCCAGCCTGAGGCCAGCGGTACAATCCCAATCCCGGGCCAGGGCCCACTGGTCCTGAGCCAGGCCGTAGCCGATGAGCCGCTCCTGGTCCTGCATGAAGATGTACGGGCTGTCACCATTGAGATAGGTGAGGCCGCCGCCAACGTCGTTCAGGGCCGGGAAGGGTGCAAAGCCCGCGGTGCTCAGGACGCCGTAGCCGAAATTCTTGAAATTGTCGGTATGGTCGGCCACGTAGCGCAGGCCGCCGCCGAAGCGGAAGCGGTGGCCCGGCAGACCCGAGTAGAGGCCGATGGCCTCCAGGCCGATCTGGTCTTCCTCGATGATGGGCTCGCCGAACAGGCCGTCCGTGAAGCGTGCCAGGAAGGGGGGCGGCGTGCGGGGGTCTGGCCAGAGGTTGCCGTCCGCGCCGATGCCCAGGACCGCACCGGGCGGGAACATGCGGCCGAAGGCATCCCAGTTCTGGTGGAAGAAGGTCAGGCGCAGGGAGCCGTCCAGGTCCGGCAGCAGCCGGGGCCGCTGGTAGCCCACATCCAGGGCCAGCCACCGTGCGTCCACCGAGCCGTACGGATCCAGCACCTGGGTGACGCCGTTGCCCAGGCCCATGTCGTGCTGCAGGCCACCCCAGAGCCGGGCCTGCCAGCCACCGTTGGCCAGGCCCAGATAGACATTCAGGTTCTCGTAGCCGGTGGGCAGCTCGCCGGGGGCCAGGCTGCCGCCAGTCCGCGCGGCCATATCCCGCTCCACCACCCGATCGGGATCGCCACTGCCCCGGCGCAGGTCGAGATTCAAGGCCAGATCCCAGCCGCCGTAGTCGCCACCGTGCTGGAGCCAGGTCTCGACGGTGTCGAAGGAGCCGTAGCGGGCCCCGGCCTCGCTGCCCTCGATCTCGTAGCCGGCCTTGGTGATGATGTTGATCACCCCGGCCACGGCGTCGGCGCCATGCAGGGCCGAGCCCGGGCCGCGGATGACCTCGATGCGGGAGATTGCCGGCACCGGCACGTTGAAGCCGTGGGGCCGGGTGCCGTTGTAGTGGAAGGTGATGGGCTGGCCGTTCACCGCCACCAGCACCTGGGGATTGATGCTGGTCCACAGACCGCGGATGGCGTAGCCGGGCAGAAGGACGTTGGCGTAGCTGGGCAGGGCGTGGAGCCCGGGCACCATCGCCAGGGCCTCCTCCACCGTGGTGGCACCCAGATCCCGCAGATCGGCGGCGGTGAGCACCGTGGCCACCGATGGCGCGGTGCGGACCGACTCCAGGATGCCGGTGCTGCTCTCCAGGAGCCGGTCGGTGCGGTAGACCATCTCCTCGCTGTACGGCGAGGCGAAGAGTGCCTCCACCTGCTGCAGCAGCTCCTCGTCGGTGGCCGCCCCGGCGGTGCCGGTCAAAAGCCCCGTGACCAGGGCCGCTACGCCGCCCCAGGCCCAGGCGGCGACGGCGGAAAGACTCCTCGACAGCGGGTGGGTGGCAGCACCCCGTCTCCTCATCCCAAGCCTCCTTGCCATTGTTGGCTCCGCGGCGCCCTGCGTCCTCCAAGCCTAGAAGGCGAGCCGCAGCTCGACCCAGATCGACCGCCCTTCCAGAGGGATATCACCGGGGATCTTGCCGTCGGTGGCCTCCCGGGCGCCGGTGTCGAAGAGGTTCCGCACCGCACACGCCGCCTCCAGGTGGCGCAAAAGCCGCTGGCGCCGCAGGGTCAGGTGCACCAGGGCATAGTCGTCCATCTCCGGCCGGGTGTCGGTCTCGACCCGGGAGCGACCGGCGACCCAGAGGAGCTGGCCATCCAGGGACCAGTCCGGCAGAAAGGCCCAGTGCGGGTTCAGCTTCACCAGGTGGCGGGGGGTGTCCGGCACCGGCAGGTTGCTGGCGTCGTCCACGGCGTGCTGGTACGAGTAGGAGGCCCGCAGCCGGAGGTCGCCGGTCAGGTGCACCTCCAGCTCCAGCTCGCCGCCGTACGCCTCGATGTCCCGGAAGTTGGCGGCGGTGGCGGTGACCGCCGGCTTCGGGTCAGGCACAAACTCGATCAGGCCGTTGGCCCGATAGGCAAACAGGCTGGTCGAAAGCCGCCAGGACTGGCCCGGGTCCAGGGCGTAGGCCAGCTCCAGGGTGTCCACGGTCTCCGGCTCCAGGTCCCGGCTGCCCCAGGTGACCGGGTTGTTGATCAGATAGAGCTCCGCAAAAGAAGGGGGCCGGAAGGCCCGGCCGTAGAGGAGCTTCCAGGTGGCCGCAGGCGTCGCCTCCCAGACCAGGGCCAGCCGCGGGTTGGCGGTGAGGCCGAAGTCGGAGTAGTGGTCCAGGCGCAGGCCCGCGGACAGCTCCCAGGCCGGCGCCAGGGCCCATTGATCCTGGGCCAGCCCATACCAGATCAGCCGCTCCTGGTCCTGCATGAAGATGTACGGGCTGTCGCCATTGAGATAGGTCAGCGTGCCGCCGGCATCGTTCACCGCCGTCGTCAGAAAGCCGCTGGTGTCCAGGACCCCGGGGCCGAAGTTCTTGAAATTGTCGGTCCGATCGGCCAGGTAGCGCAGGCCGCCGCCGCAGCGCAGGCGATGGCTCGCCCAGCCGGAGTACAGGCCCACGGCCTCCAGGCCGACCTGGCCCTCGGCAACGATGGGCTCGCCGAAGAGGCCCTCGGTGAAGCGCACCCGATACACGGTCGTGGCAGGGCTGGGGGAGATGTTGCCGTCTGCCGTCATGGCCAGGATGGAGCCGGGCGGGAACTGGCGGTAGAAGCCGTCAACGCGCTGGTGGAAAGCGGTCAGCCGCAGGGCGCCATCCAGGTCCGGCAGCAGCTGGGGCCGCCGGTAGCCCAGATCCAGGGCCAGCCACTGGCTGTCCATCGAGCCATAGGGGTCGAGGACCTGGTTGATGCCGTTGCCCAGGCCGCGATCGTGCTGGAGCCCGCCCCAGAGCCGGGCCTGCCAGCCGCCATGGGCCAGACTCAGGTAGGCATTGAGGTTCTCGTAGCCGGTGGGCAGTTCGCCGGGGGCCAGGCTGGCCGGCGGGCCAAAGGGGGCATAGACGGCATCCATCGCGGTGCGCAGGTCCCGCTCCACTATCCGGTGGGGATCGCCGCTGCCGCGGCGCAGGTCGAGATTCAGGGCCAGATCCCAGCCGCCGTGGTCGCCGCCGTGCTGGAGCCAGGTCTCGACCGTGTCGAAGGAGCCGTAGCGCGCCCCGATCTCACTGCCCTCGATCTCGTAGCCGGCCTTGGTGATGATGTTGATGACGCCAGCAAAGGCATCGGCGCCGTGCAGGGCCGAGCCTGGCCCCCGGATGACCTCCAGCCGGGAAACAGCGGCAACCGGCAGGTGGACGACATAGGGCCGGGCGCCGTGATAGCCGAGGCTGATCGGCTGGCCGTTCACCGCCACCAGCACCTGGGGATTGAGGCCGGTGAGCAGGCCGCGAAAGCTGTAGCTGGGCAGCAACAGGTTGGTGGAGCCGGGCAGGACGTGCAGCCCCGGCACCATCGCCAGGGCCTCCTCCACCGTGGTGGCCCCCAGATCCCGCAGATCGGCAGCCGAGATGACCGTGGCCACCGACGGTGCGGTGCGGACCGACTCCAGGATGCCGGTGCTGCTCTCCAGGAGCCGGTCGGTGCGGTAGACCATCTCCTCGCTGTAGGGGGAGGCAAACAGGGCCTCCACCTGCTGCAGCCGCTCCTCGTCCGTGGTCGCCCGGACGGGGCCGGCCAGCCCCCCCACCCAGGCCACAGCCGCCAGCCCGAACCGAACGCCTCGTGCCATCATGGCTTGCCTCCCCGGTGTCTGACGGTCTGGCCATCCTTCCCCCTTCAGCCTTCCTCCTTCCTCCTTCCTCCTTCCCGCCTACGCCATCCAAGTGCCCTTGCGCTCCTGATCCAGGACGTTTCGCAGCAGCCGCGCCAGGTCGGCGGGCCGGAAGGGCTTCTGGAGAAACTGGAAGGGGAAGGGCGCAACGTTTTCGGCCACGAAGTCGGGCGGATAGGCGCTCATGAGGATCACCGGCAGCTCCGGCCGCTCGGCGCGCACCATGTCGGCCAGGCTGCGGCCATCCAGCTGGGGCATCACGATATCGGTCAGCAAGAGGTGCACCAGGCCGGGATTACGGCGAAACACCTCCAGCCCCTGGGCGCCGTTGACCGCGGTGAGCACCCGATAGCCGTAGGCCTCCATGGTGGAGGCGGCCATCCGCCGCACCTCGTCGTTGTCCTCGACCAGGAGGATGGTCTCGGTGCCGCCCCGCGGCACCTGGTGGATGGCCGCCTCGGCGCCCTGGGTGGTGTGGGCCGAGCGGGGCAGGTAGACGGAGAAGGTGGACCCGGCCTCTGGCCGGGAGACCAGGCGCAGGTGACCGCCATGCTGGGTGACGATGCCGTAGACCGTGGACAGCCCCAGACCCGTGCCCTTGCCCGCAGCCTTGGTGGTGAAAAAGGGATCGAAAATCCGGGCCTGCACCGCCTCATTCATGCCGCAGCCGTCGTCCGTCACCGACAGGACCACGAAGGAGCCGGCAAAGAGCCGGTGCTCCACGTCCGGTATCGGCTGCTCCACGGTCTCGTTGCGGGTCCGCAGCTCGATGCGGCCCTGGCCGTGGATGGCGTCCCGGGCGTTGACCATCAGATTGAGGATCACCTGCTCCATCATCGAGACATCGGCATCCACCGGCCACAGCTCGGGCTCCAGCTCGAGGACGATCTCCAGATCCGAGCGCATCAGCCGCCGCAGGAGCTTGAAAAAGGCGTTGATCACCCGGTTGAGGTCCACCACCTTGGGCTCCAGCACCTGTTTGCGGGAGAAGACCAGGATCTGGCGGATGAGGTCCGCGGCCCGCTGGGCGCTTTCGGTGATGACCCGCAGCCGATCCCGCACCGGATCCTGCGGCCCGAGTCCCATGGCGATCAGCTCCGCGCTCATGATGATCGGCGCCAGCACGTTGTTGAGATCATGGGCAATGCCGCCGGCCAGGGTGCCCAGGGCCTCCATCTTCTGGGACTGCCGGTACTGCTCCTCCAGCTGGGCGCGGGCGATCTCCTCCCGCTTGCGCTCGGTGATGTCCCGGTCGATGCCCCGGAAGCCGATCAGGGCCCCCCGCTCGTTGAGGACCGGCATGGCACTGGACTCCACGAACACCGTCCGGCCGTCGGCGTGCAGGCAGCTGCGCTCAAGCCCGGCATAGCCGCGGCCAGTGGCGACACAGTGCTGCAGATGCTGGTGGCAGGTCTGCCGATCCACTTCCGGCAGCAGGGCTTGGCTGAAAAACTGCCCCAGGAGCTCATCCGGACTGCGGCCGAACAGACGGCTGCAGACCGGGGAACAGTAGGTGTAGCGGCCCTGGCTGTCCATCTCCCAGACAAAATCGCTGATGGTCTCCACGAGATCCCGGAAGCGGGCCCGGGACGAGGCCAGCTCCTGGCGGGTTGCCTCCTCCTGGCGGGCCAACCGCCACTTGCTGGACAGGGACAGGGCCATCTGGAGCAGCTCGTCGGCATCGAAGGGCTTGCGCAGGAACAAGAGCCGCTCCGGGGCGCCGATGGCCGCCACCATCTCCTCCCGGCTGCGGTCCGCGTAGGCGGTGACGATGACCAGCTCGATGGCCGGATCGGTGGCGCGGATGGCGGTGGCGGTCTTGACCCCGTCCCAGCCGGGGGGCATGCGCACGTCCACAAAGGCGACGGCATAGGGTCGATCCTCTTGCCGGGCTTCCACCACCTTCTGGTAGCCGTCCTCGCCCTGGTCGGCGAAGACCAGCTCGAAGGCCGGGGCCTGGCCGACCGCCGGCGGCCGCCGGCCCAGGAGGCTGTCCATGCGCCGGCTGGCCGTGCCCTCTTCGGTCTCTTCCGGACTCAGGACATCCCGGAAGGCCTGCCAGACATCCCGGTCGTCATCGATGATCAAAATGCGGGTGGCGTTGTCCATGGCTTCGGGTGAACGTGGGTTGAGGTTGGGGTGCCGGCTCAACGGGGCGACAAGGGGAGCCCTTGGGAATCAAGGGATGGAGGCGCCCTTCGCCGGGGCGCTCCCGGTGCCATCCCTCCCATGGCTGCCATGATGCCCATGCCTCCCTCAGGTCGCCAGCCCATCGGCCAGCGGCAGCCGGATGACGAAGCTGGCCCCCTGGCCGCGGCCCGGGCTCTCCGCGGTCAGGGAGCCGTGGTTGGCGATGAGATAGTTGGCCGAGGAGTGCAGGCCAAAGCCGGAGCCCCGGGGCTTGGTGGAGTACCCGAAGCGGAAGAGGCGGCTTCTCTCCTCGGCGGTAAAGCCCACGCCGGTATCGCTGACGGCCAGGAAGACCTGGGCCGGCGGCCCGCTTTCCACCCCGGTGGTGACGGTCAGGCAGCGGTCTGCCGGCGGCACCGGGTCCATGGCCTCGTAAGCGTTCTTGATCAGGTTGACCACGATCTGCATGAGCTTGGCCTGCTCCATGCCCACCGGTGGGGTGGCGGCCAGCCGGGTCTCCACCCGCACCTGCCGCCTGGCCAGGGACTCCTCCAGCATGGTCAGGGAGTCCACCGCCAGCCGGGCCAGATCCACCGGCTCCCGCTCGCCGATCAGCCGGGCATAGCGGAGCTGGAGGGCGATGATCGCCTCGATGTGGCGCTGCCGCTCGTTGATCCGCTCCAGATCGACGATCACCTGCCCCAGAGCCTCGGCGACCGTGCCGGGCAGGAGCTCCAGGATATCGAGGAGACGCTGCCGCTCCGCCGGCGGCAGATCGGCTCCCCCCCGGATCGCCACCGCCAGCTCGCTGGCGGCCTGGGCCACCCGCTCGGCCAGAGGCGCACCGCGCAGCCGGCGCAACAGGCCGGAGACGGCGATGATCGCCGGTGTCATGGCATTGCCGATGTTGTGCACCACTCCCACCGCCATCTCGGCCATCCCCGCCTCGTGGGCCTGGTGCAGCAGGTGCTCCTGGGCCTCGGCCAGCTCCCGGGTCCGCTCGACCACCCGCGCCTCCAGCTGCCGGTTGGCCTCATCGAGCGCCGCGTAGCTGTGGCGCAGCTGGCCGGTCATGTGGTTGAAGGCCCGGGCCAGACGGGCATACTCGGCGCAGCCCAGGCCGGCGACCGGCAGCTCCTGGGCCAGATCGCCCCCGGCCACCAGCCGGGAGCCCTCGGCCAGCACCGCCACCCCCCGCAGCAGATAGCGGGTGCAGAAGAAGGCCACCAGGACCCCCAGGGAGGTGAAGACCGCGGTAAGGACCAGGAAGGAATTCCGCAGATCCCGCATCTTGGCCGCCCACTCTGCCCGTTCGGCGGCGATCTCCCGGTTGATGCTCGCCAGGGAAAAGCCGCAGCGCAGCACCCCGGCCGGCAGGGCGCCGCTCCAGACCGGAATGACGGCCTCCAGCACCGGCTGCAGGTGGTCGCCCACCGCCACCATCCCTTCGAGAAAGCGGGGGCGCACGAAGCCGGGACCGCCCTCCGGCGGGCCCTTGGCGGTGATGGCCGCTGCCGGCCGCGCCAGGGGATCATCCAGAAAACGGCCCACCAGGCCGGGATCGCTGTGGCCCACGGCCATGCCGTCAGCCCGCATGAGGATGCAGTAGACCACCTGATCATCACCCTCCGCCACCTGCCGCAGCAGGAGGTTCAAGAAGGCGTAGTCGAAGCCGGCCAGGGCCTGGCCCGCGGCCATGGCCACACTCCCGCTCAGGGCCGCCCCCCGATCCCGGAGGTCCTGCCGCAGCTGGCTGATGCTGCGCTCCAGCTCCTGGTCCCGGAACGTGCTCTCCTTGTGCATGTAGAGCAGGCTCAAGGATGGGAAAAGCAGGCCGAGGACGATGCAATTCATGGCCACCAGGAGAACGCGCAACGAGGGCACAAAGCCCTCAGTCGATGATCTCACTGGTCAGGCCCATCACCGCGGGATCGAGCTTGAGGCCCATCTCCCGGGCGGTCCGCAGGTTGAGAACCGAGCGGGTGGCCAGGGGTGGCCGGACGCCGATGGCGGCCGGGGTGGCGCGGCCCGCCAACAGATCCCTGGCCAGGGCCGCTGCCTGGTAGCCGACGCCCGTCTCATCCACATCCAGGGCCAGGAGCAGGCCGGCCGAGGCCGCCTGCCGGCTCGGCCCCACACAGGGCAGGCGCCGCCGCACGCACTCCGTCTCCATGAGGGCCAGATGCTCCAGGCTGTAGAGCATGGGATCCGGGAGCACCCACAGGGCGTCCACCTCCTCGGCCAGCCGGCGCAGCTCCTGGCGGAAACGGGCCGGATCAGCCAGCGGCCGCGCCACCAGCTGCAGGCCCAGGGCCTGGGCCTCGCCTTGGGCCGCCGCCACCGTTTCCGCGGAGAACGTCGGGTTGTAGAGCACTCCCAGGCGCCGGACGCCGGCCCGGACCAGGGTGGCGCTGGCAAACTGCACCCCCGGGGAGACATCCTGGGCGATACCGGCCACGTTGGCCTGGCCACCCAGGCTGTAGCGCTGCCAGTTGAGCACCAGGGCGAAAAGCACCGGCAGATCAGGCCGCTCACTGGTCCAGGCCTTGGCCACAGCGGCCGCCTTGGCGCCCAGGGCGAAGACAAGCTGGGGCTCGCTGGCCAAGAGCTCGGCCATAACCTGGGGCGCCCGGTCCAGCCGGCCGCCCAGATCGAAGGTCCGAACCGGCACCGGCATCTCGCTCTTGAAGGCAGCCAACGGGGCGAGGTAGGCGGCCTCCGCATCGCTCAGCAGCACCGCCACCCCCCCAGCCCGACTCACGGCCGGCCAGAGGAGCTGTCCCAGGGCGAGAAGCACCAGGCAGCTAGTGAGCAATCGTCTGCCAGCCATCGATCTGCAGCGCCTCCAGAAGCTGGATGCGGGAGGATGAGGCTTCCGTGGCCGCCAGGGCATGCCGCAGGCGCTCCAGCTGGTCGGCGGACAGGATGCCGTGCCGGTAGCAGAGCACCGGCAGCGGCATCTCCCCCGTCTCCAGGAGCGGCAGCAGGTTGGCCGTCAGGGTCGGATTGGCGGCGCTGATGGCCGCCAGGTTGTGCTTGACCACCAGGGCGGCATCCACCTGGCGAAACACCAGGGCCAGGAGGGCATCGAAATCCTTGGGCACGGTCACCACCCGCAGCTCTCGCACCCGAACCCCGCTGTCCGGGGGGAGCATCGCCTCCAGAAGGTCGCCCGGGGTCGCCCCCAGGGAGGTGGTGGCGACGGTGCGGCCGGCCAGGGTCCCGGGGGTGAGACCGGCGTCCTTGGCCACCAGCAGCACCTTGCGGTAGCTGGTGGCGCCGTCTTGCACCGGCCGCAACAGAGGCACCAGGCCCAGGGCCGCGCCGTGGCGGCTGAGAAGCCAGGCGGGCATGACCGCCAGCGCCGGCGGCGCCGCGGCCAGCTGCCGCTCCAGATCCACCAGATGCACGAAAGGCTGGAAGGTGAGGTGCGGATCGACGCTGGCCAGGAAGCGGTCCATCTCCCGCTTCAGGAGGCCGATGTTGCTCTGGGGCGAGTCGGGATAGAAGTAATAGAAGGGCTGGGCAGCACCGGGCCGGGCAATGGCGAGAACCGCCAGGATCAGGCTGAGCGCCACGGCCAGCAGGCGGCAGGGCCAGAATCTGTGGGGCGGGTGGGTCAACGCGGTCGATCCCCCGGAGAAAGTGACAAGACAGGCGCCGCTGCCCGCCGGGCCGAAGCCCGGAGACAGAACGGACAGGCTATTCTTCCCACAGTCGGGAGGGAAAGGCAAGACCCAAGCTGATAGGCCCAGCCGATAGGCCAGGCAGGACGCGGGACGCGGGCAGGGGGATCGTTGGCTTCTTCCGGGCCGGGGGGGCGGCCTCCCCCCGGCCCGCAAGGCCAGGTCAGTGCTCGGCGTGGGCGAAGAGCGGCAGGTGCTTGGCAGCCATCTTGAAAAGAAAGACACCCAGGCAGACGATGCCCAACGACATCAACAGCTCCAGGACAGAGGGCAGGTAGCTGCCACCCCGGGGGATGGTGTACCCCTCCATGGAGATCACACAGACATTGATCCGGTTGAGGAGGATGCCGGAGATGACGATGATGTTCACCGTGAAGATCCGCCTGGCCGAGCGCCGCACCGCGGGCACCGCCAGCAGCGCCAGAGGCAGGATGACGCCGATGCCCATCTCCAGAAGATACATGTTGGCGGCCAGCGAGCCGTCGAAGGCCGCGGCCAGGCCGGCGTTGGTGAACAGGAAGTAGAGCTTGCAGCCCAGGTAGATGGCCAGCGTGACGGCCATCCCCCGGGCCAGACCATAGAAGATCTCCGGGTCCACCTCGTGATGGAAGGCCTTGGAGGACAGGTAGGCCTCGGCAGAGACCATGGCCAGCCCCATGGCCACGGCCGAGATCAGAAAGAGGTACGGGATGAACTGGGTGTACCACAGGGGCGACATCCGGGGCGGCGCGATGAGGAAGACCGCGCCCAGGGAGGCCTGATGCAGGGTGGAGAGCATGACGCCGAAGATGACGGCGCCGACCAGGATCTTGTCCACCAGGACCCGGGCCCGCTCCCAGCGCAGCTTCTCAAAAAGCATCGGGCTCGATTCGATGGCCAGGGTGGTGGTGTAGAACATGACATGCATGGCCACGATCCACATCACCGAGCCATACTGCCACATGATGCCCGGGTGGTAGAGGCGAAACGGGTGGCCGATGTCGAAGAAGATCGCCACCACCGCCATGAGATAGCCAAGAAAGGCGGTGAGGATAGCCGGTCGGGTGATGGGCCGGTACTTCTTCCAGTTGAAGATGTAGACCGCGCAGGCGATGATGAAGCCCCCTGCCGCCATGGCCACCCCGCCCAGGACGTCGAACCCCAGCCAGAAGCCCCAGGGGTAGACGTCGTTGAGGCCGGTGACCGGATGGCCCAGACCGTGGATCATCCGGTAGAGGGCCACACCGGCGCCGATGGCGATGCAAAGGAGAAGGCCCACCGTGGAGGGTGTGAAGGTCTTGATCTCCTGGCTTCTCTCCATGCTTCTCCTCCCTTTGGCCGGCCCGCCGCGGGGCCGGCGCTGTCCCAAATCGTTTGGCTTGCCGCCCTCTCTTCTTACAGATTGAGGCTCCACAGGCTGGCGCCCGCCGGCCTCGGCTCCAACCGGGGGACCAGGGGCAGACCCTGGCCCGCCAGCTCCGAACGGACGGCGGACAACAGCTCCGGCATGGCGGCCAAGACCGGTGGTGACAGGCCCAGGCCGGGGGACAGATCCGCCGGCTCCACCCCAAAGAGAACGATACGGCCTGGCAGCTCGCCGGCCAGGGTGGCCGCGGCCAAAACATCCGAGATCCCCAGCTGGTGGGGGGAGATGCGGGTCAGAAAGACCTTCGGCACCGCCTCCCCCGCCAGCCGGGTCACCGTGCCCGGCGGCTCGCCGCCCGTCAGGGCATCGATGAGGATGAGCTGGTCTTGCAGGCGGATGTGGCCCAGGAGCTCCAGGCCGGCCGTGCCGCCGTCCAGGATCGCCACGCCGGGCGGGCAGAGATAGCGCCGCTCCAGGGCCTCCACCGCATGCACCCCCACCCCCTCGTCGGTGAGCAGGACATTGCCCACCCCCAGGACCAGGACGCTCATGACGGCGTCCCCCATCACACTGCCCGGACCCGGACGATGGGCCCCTTGTTCTTGTCCACCATATGGATGGCGCAGGCCAGGCAGGGGTCGAAGGAGTGGACCGTGCGCAAGACCTCGAGGGGCCGCTCCGGATCGGCCACCGGGTTGCCGAGCAGCGCGGCCTCGTACGGCCCCAGCTCGTCCTTGCCGTTCCTGGGCCCGGCGTTCCAGGTGGAGGGCACCACGGCCTGGTAGTTCCTGATCTTGCCGTTGTCGATGACGACCCAGTGGGAGAGGATGCCCCGGGGCGCCTCGTGGAAGCCGAAGCCCCGCTGCTCGCCCTTGGGGAACACCGGCGGGTTGAAGGTGGTGACGTCGCCCTTGGCGATGTTGGTCACCAGGGCCTGCCACTGCTCGTTCAAGGTGTCGTAGAGCACGGCGCAGCGGATGGCCCGGGCCGCGATGCGGCCGATGGTGGAGTGCATGGCGGCAAGCCCCACCGTGCTGCCGGCCAGGGCGCTCACCGTGTCCAGCACCCGGGTGGCGTGCTTGACTGCCGAGGGATGCTTGGCGGCCAGCATGCACAGAATGTTGGCCAGAGGACCCACCTGGGCCGGCTTGTCCTGGAAGGTGGGGGCTTTCACCCAGGAGTACTTGCCGTTGTCGGCAAAGCTCGAGTACTTGGGCACCGTCTCCTCTTCATAAGGATGGCGGGTCCAGTCGCCGTCGTACCAGGAGTGCTTGATGCTCTCCTGGACGTTGCCCTCGAAAAACTTGTCCTGGTAGCTCCTGATGGCGGTGAACCGGTCGAGATCGCCGCCCGGGATGTAGCCGCCGGGCAGGGCGAAGACCGTGCCCTGTTCGTCCATGGGCATGTCCGGGGCAGACAGGTAGTTCATCACCCCGGCGCCATGGCCGGTCCAGTCGGCGTACATGGCCCCCACCGCCGCCACGTCCACCAGCAGCACCTTCTCCACAAAGGCCCCCACCTCGTCGATGATGGTCTTGATGAAGTAGAGCCGCTCCATGTTCAGGGTGGAGGGGCTGTCCGGGTTGATGGCATTGGCCACCCCGCCCACCGCCACGTTCTGGATGTGGGGGGTCTTGGAGCCCAGAATGGAGACCACCCGGTTGATGGAGCGCTGGTACTCCAGGGCCTGCAGGTAATGGGTGGCGGCCAGCAGGTTGACCTCCGGGGCCAGCTTCATGGCCGGGTGGCCCCAGTAGCCGGAGCCGTAGATGCCGAGCTGGCCGGAATCCACCAGCCCCTGCAGGCGCTCCTGGGCCGCCTTGATCTCCTGAAAGGAATTCCTGGGCCAGTCGGAGAGCTTCTCGGCCAGGGCGGCGGTGGCCCGGGCGTCGGCGGACAGGGCTGAGACGATGTCCACCCAGTCCAGGGCGCACAGATGGTAGAAGTGGACGATATGGTCATGGACGGCATGGGCGCCCATGATGAGGTTGCGGATGTACTGGGCGTTCCTGGGGATGGCGAGTCCCAGGGCATTCTCCACCGAACGCACTGAAGCCAGTGCGTGGACCGACGTTCAGACGCCGCAGAAGCGCTGGGTGATCACCCAGGCGTCCCGGGGATCCCGGCCTTTGAGGATGACCTCGAAGCCGCGCCACATCTGGCCGGAGGACCAGGCATTGGTGACCTTGCCGCCATCGATCTCGCAGTCGATCCGGAGATGGCCTTCGATGCGCGTTACCGGGTCAATGGTGATTCGCTTGCCCATGTTCATGCTCCTTTCCGTCTCAGGTGTTGGAGGTCGTCTGTTGGCTCTTGTCATCCCGGCTGGTGGCAAAGAAGCGCAGGGCCGTGCCGGCCACCAGCAGGGTGGCGATGAGCACCGGCACCTTCTCCACATAGGCCCAGGTGGAGTCGGGATAGCGCTCATCGGTGATGCGGGGGTTGAAGCCCAGAAGGTCGAAGGGCACCCCGGCCAGGAGCAGGTACTGGGTGCCGCCGGCCTCGCTCATGCCGTAGGCGCGGTTGACATAGGAGGCCAGGGGCCGCCGCAGGCGGAAGCTCGAGCCCACCGTCTGAACCGGGAAGTCGAAGTCGGCACCGGGGGATGCGGCCAGCCGGCGCTGCACCTCTGCCCGGAGATCGGCCACCCGGCCGAAGATGGAGGCGCCGGTGGGGCAGAATTCGCAGCAGGCGGCATAGCCGCCGGTCCCATACCGGTGGTGGCAGAGCTGGCACTTGACGAGCTTGGGCTTGGCGCTGCCCCACTGGAAGCGGGGAATGCCGAAGGGGCAGGCCATCTGGCAGTACCGGCAGCCGATGCAGCGCTCCGGGCGGTAGGAGACGACCCCGGTCCTGGGATCCTTGGAGAAGGCGGCCACCGGACAGACCGCGGCGCAGGCCGGGTCCAGGCAGTGCAGGCAATGGCTCTTGACAAAGGAGTAGCCGTTCTCCGCCCGGTCCTTGGCAAGACCGGAGCCGTGCCGGAAGGCCCGGATCATGCACAGGGTCTGGTCGGACAGATCAAGGGGTGCATCGTAGATCCGTTCCGGGGTGTTGAATTCGTAGGGCGGCGCCTTGCCCGCCTCGTAGAGGGCGCCACCAGGCTCCTGGGAGTTGACCCGCTTGCAGTTGACCATGCAGGACTTGCAGCCGATGCACAAGGTGGCGTCGTAGAGGATGCCCACCGCCTCGGGGGGCAGCGGCGCCCGGGTGGCAGCGGCAGCCGAGCCGACCCCGGCGGCCCACAGGAGCCCGCCTCCGGCCGCGCCTTTCAAGAGGTCTCGTCGTGACAGCGTCATGGCTAGCCCTCCTTGCCTTCATCGTGCTCGTCGTGGCTGCCGATGTTCATGGCCACCGCCACCACCGCCGCACCCAGGGCGGCGCCAGCCGCGCCGGCCGCCAGGGCCGAGGCCCCGGCGCCCGGCTCCGGTGGCAAGGTCACGAACTGGGCTGGCGGGGTGACGTTGATGGGACGGGACGGGGCGTGGATGGGCACGGCAAATCCCACCCCTTCCTCGGAGCAGCCGAAGCAGGGATGCCCGGTGCCCACCGGCCAGGCGCCGGCACCCACGTCCCCGAAGAGGAGGGTGGGGCAGTTGTTGTAGGTCTCCGGGCCCTTGCAGCCCAGCTTGTAGAGGCACCAGCCCTGGCGGTGGCCTTCGTCGCCGAAGGCCTGGGCGAAGCGGCCGGCATCGAAATGGGGCCGGCGCTCGCAGTTTTCGTGGATGAGCCGGCCGTAAGCGAACTTGGGCCGCAGCTTGTCATCGAGGGCCGGCAGCTTGCCGAAGGTCAGATAATAAAGGACGGTGGACAGGAAGTTGTAGGGGTTGGGCGGGCAGCCGGGGATGTTGATGAGCGGCGTGCCGATGCCCTTGGCCTGAAGGATCCGGTAGGCCGGGGTGGCGCCGGTGGGGTGGGGACCCACCGACGGCACCCCACCCCAGGCGGCGCAGGAGCCGAGGGCGATCACCGCTGCTGCCTGGGACGCCGTCTCTTCGAGGATCTGGAGCACCGGCCGGCCCGCCACCTGGCAGTAAATGCCGCCGTCCTTGGTGGGAATGGAGCCCTCCACCACCAGGATGAACTGGCCCCGGTTGGCAGCGATGGACTTGGCCCGGTACTCCTCCGCCTGGTGGCCGGCACCGGTGTTGAGGGTCTCCGAGTAGTCCAGGGCGATGAGATCGAGGATGAGGTGCTCCACCGTGGGATGGGTGGCGCGCAGCAGCGTCTCGGTGCAGCCGGTGCACTCCTGGCCGGACAGCCAGATGACCACCGGCCGCTTGGGCGAGGTGGCCGCCTCGGCAATGGTGGCGCCAAGGCTGGCCGGCAGGCCCATGTACACCGCCGCCGCGGTGCATACCTTGAGGAAATCCCGCCGGGACACGCCGCATCGGTCCGCAGGGAAGCATGCGTCCTTCCACCTCATGGCTCGTTCCTCCGCACTGGGGTTGTTGTCGCCAATCGGGCCTCCGGCCAGCCTCTGGCAGCCGGCGGCGAACCCAGCAACATGGTATGAAACGCAGCCGAGAAAAGGCAAGGACCCTTTTTCGCGTAGCTCCTGAAGGAGAGCAGCTGGGGATGGCCGGGCCGGGCCAATGGGAATCAGCGCTCCAGGAAGCGGGCCAGGGCGTGCAGCTCCGCTTCACTCAGATGCGGGTAGGCGGGCATGCGGGCTGCCGGATTCTGCCCCGCCGGATCCCGGATGTAGGCCCGGATGGCGGCGGGCGGCAGCCGGCCGGCCACGGCGGTGAGGTCCGGCCCCAGGCGGCCCCCCTGGCCGGCGACGCTGTGGCAGTCGCCGCAGCCTTCCCGCTCATAGACCGCCGCGCCGTCCGGGACCGCGCAGGCGGCCGCCAGAAGGGCCAGGAGCAGGGCGGCAGCCGCCCACCGGCAGGCAGCACGGGGCAAGGATGACATGGGACGGCATCTCCCTGGGATGTGGCCGAGCACCGGCCAAGGATGCCACAGGCTGGGCTTGGCGGACAAGTGGGGAGAGGAACGGGAGGCTGGACATGGGGACGCCGGCTGTGCCACAATGGCGCCCATGGGTCGTGGGGCACTGGCCGCGGTCCGCGTCCAGGCCCCGGAGGACCGGGGAGCCAAGGCTGCGAGAAGGAGGAGAGTCATGGAGCGCGCGGGAAAGGGCAGGAGGAGAGGATGGCGGGCGTTGGTGCAGGTGGTGCTGCTGGTGGCAGGCCTGATCGTAGCCGGTGTCGCCGCGGCCGCCGAGGTCAAGGAGGTCATCGTGCAGAAGGGCGACACGGTGGCCAGCCTGAGCCTGAAGGTGTACAAGACGTACAACGCGGAGATCGCGGCCATGCTCAAGGCCGCCAACCCGGAGCTGATGGATCTCAACCGCATCCGGGTCGGCCAGAGGCTGCGCTTCCCCAGCATGGCGGCAGGGCGCCCGGCGCCCCCCGCAGCAGCGGCAGCGGCGCCAGCCCGGGCTGCCGAGCCGGCCGCACCAGCCACCCCGGCGGCTCCGGCCAAGCCGGCGGCACCAGCGGCTGCGGCTGCTGCGGCG
>JBFMBH010000013.1 GCA_040755095.1 Thermodesulfobacteriota bacterium | reverse complement strand
CCGACCAGCCACACTCCCCCCCCCAACCGCACGGCCAGCAGCCCCAGAAGGATCCAGGCTGCGAAGGGTCGCGCCAGGGCCCGGCCAGCCTGCTGGCGGGCGCAGCGCAGCACCAGCCAGGCACCGGCCCGGCGCCGGTTGCCGACGATGATCGCCATGAGGATCCGGGAGGCGAGCATGACGATGCGGCGGGGATAGCCGCCGGTGGTCAGGTGGATGGCCAGGAGGGCGGGCCAGCTGAAAAGGGCCAGGCCACGGCCGGCCGCGCCCGCCTGCTCCAGGCGAAAGCGGATCATGCGCCTGGTCTCGGCCAGGGACAGGGGTCCCAGGCGGATGAGGACCGCCACCCGGTCGGCGAAGCTCTCCCGCTCCCGGACAACGGCCAAAAGCTCAGGCTGGGCGAAGATGACGATCTGCAGCAGCTTGTGCTCGTTGGTCTCGTAGTTGAGCAGCTCCCTGAGGATCTCCAGGCAGAAGCCGGCCAGCTTCTGTCCCTCGTCGAAGAGCAGGGCCACCGTCCGGCCCTGCTCGACGCCGACCCGGAAGAGATGGCCCTTGATCCCCTCCTTGATCGCCCGTTCCGAGACCTCCTCCCCGGGCGCCGGCAGGCCCAGGATCCCGCACACCGCCACCAGGAAGTCCCGGGCCGAGACAAAGTCCGGATCCAGAACCAGACAGACCTCGACTGCGCCCGGCTCGGCTTCGGCCAGACGGCGGATGAGCTGCCGGCAGACGGTGGTCTTGCCGGTGCCCACCTCGCCGAGCACGATCACCAGGCCCCGGCGCTGCAGCACCGCCAGCTCCACCTCCCGCAGGCAGCGGCGGTGGCCGGTGGACTGGAAGAAGAAGCCGGGATCCGGGGAGTTGGAGAAGGGCTCCCGTTCCAGATTGAGGAGGGTGTAGTAGCTCATGGCTTCCGGGATGCCCGCCGCAGCCGGCTTGGCGTCCGGTGCAGGAATGTAGCCAGGCCGGGGAGGCCTGTCAATCGCAGAGCCGGGGCCTGATTTCTTGTTGACAAAGAGCCGGTTTTCGCCAATATGAATGACGATTCATTCAAAGACGACCCGTGCCTCGGCACCATTCTCCCCTTCTCCCAAGCACAAGGAGACCTGTCATGAAGCGCATCCTGAAAGCTGCTGCCACCGCCTGTACCTTCCTCGTCATGACGGCTGCCCCGGTCCTGGCCAGCGGTCCCGCTGCCAGCAAGCCTGCCCCCGACGCCATCATCCAGATGCTCAAAGATGGCAACCAGCGGTTCGTGGACGGCAAGGCCGCCCATCCCCATGCCGACGCGGCCCGCCTCGCCCAGGCCGGCTCGGAGAATCAGGGCAACCACGCGTACGCCACGGTCATCTCCTGCTCCGACTCCCGGGTCCCGGTGGAGCGGATCTTCGACGCCGGGATCATGGACATCTTCGTCATCCGGGTGGCCGGCAACGTGGTGGACACCGACGAGGCCGGCTCCATCGAGTATGGCCTGGCCCATGTCAACACCCCGGTTCTGGTGGTGCTCGGCCACACCCAGTGCGGGGCGGTGAACGCGGTGACCCAGGCGGTGCTGGGCCACGGCCATGCCCTGGAGCGCAACATCCCGCCCCTGGTGGAGAACATCCAGCCGGCAGTCAAGCGGGCGATGGCCGCCCATCCCGAGGCCAAGGACGCCGAGATCGTGCCCTTCGGCATCGAGGAGAATGTCTGGCAGAGCATCCAGGACCTGTTCATGGCCAGCCCGGCGGCCCGGGACATGGTCACCGGCGGCAAGGTCAAGGTGGTGGGCGCCATCTACGACGTGGGCACCGGCAAGGTGAGCTGGCTGCCCGAGGCCAAGACCATCGACATCCTCAAGGACGTGGAGGCCAACCCGGCCCGGGCCATGGAGGCGATGGCCCACTGAATATCGAATATCGAGCAAGGAATATCCAACCGCAGAAGGGACCGGCAGCACTGATCCGAAATGTCCACTGCCGGTTCCTTCAGCCTTCGGAATTCCTTGTTGGACATTCTGCGGTTCGTGTTTCACAGTAGGGCTATCGGGCAGATCGGCCCCCCGAATGGCTCGCGACCGGGGGCGCCCTCGGGCGCCACCGGCGTTTTGGGGGCCTGCCAGACCCTTCGCCGTGGGGCGGGAAGCGGCCATGTATCTCGCGCAAGCCACCCTTGCCGGCCAGCTCCATTACCTCCTCCGGGAGTCGGTGCCCACCGCCGGCGGCTGGACCTTCCGGGAGCTGGTGGACCTGGGCCCGGATCCCGGCCGGCATCTCATCTACCCCGGCGGCCGCAGCTATCTTCTGGCGCCGGAGCTCACCGCAGCCCTGGAGGCGGCCGGTGTCGTGCCCGACGACGAGGCCCTGGAGAACCTGCTCTGGCTCTTTCTGCGGCCGGAGGTGCGACGGGCCCTGGCCCCGTTCCGGCACCGGCGCCGGCCCCTCCCCGCGCTCACCCCGGCCGAGGAGCAGCGGCTGGCGGCAGCCATCCTTCTGCTCGATCGCCGGCGGCTGGCCTTCCTCCGCCACGGCCGGCTGGACCTCTCCCGCATCGGCCTTGAGCCCATGGGGCCTTTCCGGCAGCTGGCCGACAAATCCCGGGACGAGCTGGAGCAGTTCTTCCTGTTCCAGGAGGTGCGGCTGCCGGTCCGGGAGTACAAGGCCTATGTCTATGCCGCCTTCAACCTGCAGCGCTTCTTTGCCAGCCCCTATGCCCGCACCCAGCCCCAGCTCCTGAGCCCGGATGAGCTGGACGCCGTCTTCCTGGCCGAGCTGGCGGCCGTGAACCGGGATCCCGCCTTCTGGATGGGTCCCCTGCCCGGCCCGTTCCTCCATCCCTATCTGGTCCGCCACGCCATCCAGTTCTTCGATTACGAGTTTCCGGCCGAGGCCGCGGAGGCGCGGCTGATCCGGGAATTCATGGCCCGGCACCGCCGGTTGCTGCGGCCGGCGCCGAAGCCCCTGGCCGCGGAAGAGGCCGAGCGCCTGTTCGGCGTGAGCGGCGACGAGCTGGCCCGCCTCTCCCGGCGCCAGCTGCAGCGTCTCTACAAGGAGCGCGCCCATGCCCTGCACCCGGACAAGGGCGGCGACCATGACCTCTTCATCCGCCTCACCGAGGCCTACCGGGCCCTGATCCGACGTAAGCATGCCTGACCGGGCATCGGGGGGGGGCAGGCCACCCGCCGCCCTTCAGGCCTCCCTCTGGCCCGCCAGCACCGGGCAGCGGTGGCGGTGGCCGGCCCCCCGGTCGCACCAGGAAGGGAAATCGGTGTGGCAGCTGGTGATGGCGTGGGGGCAGCGGGGGTGGAAGGGGCAGCCGGCCGGCCGCTCGGCGGGGTCGGGCACGCTGCCCGGGATGGTCACCAGGCGCTGGCCACGGAGGGAGCGGTCCGGCCGGGAGGCCAGAAGGCCCCGGGTGTAGGGATGGGCCGGGGCCTGGAAGATCTGCGGCCGGCTGCCCTCCTCGACGATGATGCCGGCGTACATCACCGCCACCCGGTCGGCGATGTGGGCCACCACCCCCAGGTCGTGGGTGATGTAGAGAAGGGCCTGGCGGTGCCGGGCCTTGAGGTCGGCGAAGAGAGCGAGGATCTGGGCCTGCACCGTGACATCGAGGGCGGTGGTGGGCTCGTCGGCCACCAGCAGCTGTGGCCGGCAGGCCAGCGCCATGGCGATCATCACCCGTTGGCGCTGGCCGCCGGACAGCTGGTGGGGATAATCGCCCAGCCGCTCCTCCGGAGCCGGGATGCCGACGTCCGCCAGGAGGGAGATCACCCGGGCCCGCACCTCGGCCGCCGGCAGCCGCTCGTGAACGGTGATCGCCTCGCCGATCTGGTCCCCCACGGTGAACACCGGGTTGAGGCTGGTCATGGGCTCCTGGAAGACCATGGCGATGCGCCGGCCGCGGACCGCCCGCCACTCCTCCTCGGACAACCCCACCAGGTCCTGGCCATCCAGAAAGATCCGGCCGCCGGTGATCCCGGCGCTGGGTCTGGGCAACAGGCCCAAGAGAGCCAGGGCAGTGACCGTCTTGCCGCAGCCGGACTCCCCAACCAGGCAGAGGGTCTCCCCCGGGGCGATGGCCAGGGAGACATCGAGCACCACGGGCACCAGCCCGTGCCGGCTCCGGAAGCCGATGGCCAAATCCTGGACCGCGAGCAACGGCGCTGCCGGCATCATCGTCTGTTCCTGGTGGACATTGGTTGACGGCCGACCGCCGGGTCGGCTATATACGGTTGGTCTCAGTGTGGGGGAGCTTACCCAATGGCCGGCCGGCGGGCAAGGCCCCCGGGCCGTCTTCGGCAGGCCGGCCGCCCAAAAGGACAAGAAGACAACCGGAATGGAGGGAAACAGATGCGTAGATGCGGCAAGGCATGGGGGATCGGCTGGCTTGGCATCATGCTCGTTCTGGTCGCGGCGGCCAACGCCGGCGCCGCCACCTTCGATGCCACCGGCAACTGGATTCTGCACACCTCCGGTGAACGGGTGGTGTCGACCAACATCCCCGCCGAGTGCCAGCCGGATCCCGACGGATCTGTGGCTGCCACCATCCAGCAGCGCGGTGCTGCGGTCACCATGCTGGTGCCGGACGAGGGGCTCGTTCTGAACGGCCAGGTGAGCGGCGCCACCTACACCGCAGCCGCCAGCGAGAGCGATGGGCCGGGCGAGACGACCCTCATCCAGGTGCAGCTCGCCCTCTCCTCCTGCCAGGCCGGCACCGGAACCTACAGCATCCAGTACAGCGAGGCGTATGGCCCCAACCACTGCACCATCGTAGGCCAGGTCACCGCCAGCCGCCAGGGTGCCTGCCCGGCGGTCCAGCCGCCCGCAGCACCGGTGCTCACCGGCACCACCACCGGCAACCGGGTCAATCTCTCCTGGGGCGCGGTGGCCGGCGCCACCGGCTACCGGCTCGTGGCCGGCCCGGTCGCCCCGGCCTCCTGGACGCCGCAGGAGGTGGATCTGGGGCTGCGCACCGGCGTCGCCTTTGCCCTTCCCGCCGGCATCAGCGCCAACGTCGCCATCCGGGCCTACAACGCCGCCGGTGTGGGGCCGGCCAGCAACACCGTCCAGGTGGGGGCGGGCGGCAAGCCCGCGGCCCCGGCCCTGACCGGGACCGCTACCGCCACCGGCATCAGCCTCTCCTGGAATGCGGTGACCGGCGCCACCAGCTACATCGTCGCCATGGTGCCGGCGGGCGGCCAGCTCATGGTGGCGGATGCGGGCACCGCCACCTCTTTCCAGCGGTCGTTCCCGGCCGGCACCTCGGTAGCAGCAGCGGTGCTGGCCCGGAATCAGGCCGGCCTCAGCCCGCCGTCCAATGTCGTGCAGCTGTCGGTCGCCAACCAGGACGACGATCACGGCAACACCTGCAGCCAGGCAACAACGGTGGCGGCGGGCGACACCGTGGCCGGCAGCATCGAGACCGCCGGCGACACCGATGTCTTCCGCATCGAGCTGCCCGGGCCCGGCACCCTGACCGTTGCCAGCACCGGCAGCACCGACACCTTCGGCACCCTGCAGGACGCCAGCTGCGCCGACATGGCCACGGACGACGACTCCGGCGCCGGCACCAACTTCCAGCTGCAGCGCGCCTTCCCGGCCCGGGCCACGGTGCATGTCGCGGTACGCCACTACTCGTCCCAGAGGACCGGCGCCTACTTCCTGCAGGTGACGTTCGCACCCCAGGCCGCCTCGCTTCTGGACGCCATGACCGGCACCTGGCAGGTGGGCTACACCGACCCCACCGGCGGTGGCAGCTGGACCGGTCAGATCGTCGTCGATCCTGACGGCACGATCCACACCCCGGACTGGACCACCCACATCGAGAGCGAAGAGCTGATCTACGGCCAGTGGTACACCGTCCAGGGCGCGGTCACCGGCCGGCCCGCCAGCCGGCAGCTTTCTGCCGCGGGCACCGGCCAGGTGCGCCTGGTGGAGACCGGGCGTGCCACTGCCGCCGGCCAGGTGATCGGCGCGCCGATACCTGTCCCGCTGTCCGGCAGCGCCGACTACCGCCTCGACGTCCTGATGACCCCCGACATCGTGCTGGCGCCCACCAGGCTCACCGGCAGCTACACCATCAGCTTCAGCAATGCCACCGGCACCTTCAGGCCGCCCTCCCCCCTAAACGGCACGGTGGCTGGAATCCGAGTGGGGGATTGACCAGAAGGAATGGCGAACAGGTGGTTATCCGCCGGGCGCACCCGAAGGGGTGAAACACCGGACGTGCGCCGTGGCGGTTTCCCATAGGACCTATAGGTCCCATAAGTCCTATAGGTCCTATAAGTCCCATGGGTCCATGGGTCCATGGGAGCTATGGGAGTCATGGGACCTGCAGGTTGCGGTGGCAAGACCAAGGGGGCCGGCGGAACATCCGCCGGCCCCCTTGGCGGTTCAGACCAGGGTGGGGTGTCGCCGGCTAGCGCAGACCAGAGGCCGCGGCCATGGCCTCGAAGAGCTGGGTGTTGTCGAGGAGCTGGGTCCGTGGATACCAGGCGCCCTGGCGGCGGGCGAACTGGTTGACCCCCTGGCCCCTGGCGTAGAAGGTCACCAGCTCATTGGTGTGGGAGCCGGAGCCGTACGTGATCTCGCCCTCGGGATAGACAAAGCCCGGCGTGTAGCCGCCCACCGGTACGCTGTTGGCCACCTGCCGCGGCAGATCGCCCAGGCCGAGCCGCGGGGTGGCGCTGTCGTCCAGGACCAGACGCATGTAGCTGTTGCCGTGGTCCGAGGTGACGATGAGCAGGGTGTTGCTCCAGTCCACCCGGTCCCCGGGCTGGTTGACGAAGTCGATGGCCGAGCGGACCGCCAGGTCCAGGTCCCAGACGCAGCCGATCATGCGGGCGAAGTCATTGGCATGGTTGGCCCAGTCGATATCACCCTGCTCCACCATGAGGAAGAAGCCGTCCCGATCGGCGCTCAGCACCTTGAGGGCAGCCCGGGTGGAGTCCACCAGCAGCGGATCCTCCACCGCGCCCCGGGCGATGGCCGGAAATCGGGGCGAGTCGGCGGGCACCGGGGAGATGAGGTTGCCGTCGGCGCCGCCGAAAAGGCCGAAGAGCTTCTTGCCGCTGGCCAGGGCCTGGCCGGCGCCGTCCGCGAGGATCAGACCGCCGTCCACGCCGGCGGCCCGCTCGACAAAGACATACTCGTCGACGATGCCTTCCTTGACCTCCTGGTAGAGGGATTCGGACAGATAGCGGAAATTGCCGCTGGCGGGAAAGCCGCCGCCGATCACCACTTCGGGCTGGACGTCCCGGATGATCTCGTCGGCAATGGCCAGGTAGTTGTTGCGGGAAACGTTGTGACTGACATGGGCAGCCGGGGTGGCATGGGTGAAGGGCACTGTGCTCACCACGCCGATGGAGCGGTGCTTGTCTTCCCGGACCAGCTCGGCGATGGTCCTGAGCGCGCCGCCCTCCGGGTCACCGGGCAGCCAGGCGATGTTGCCGTCATCGGTCTTGTGACCGGTCGCCCAGGCCGTGGCGGCCGAGGCCGAGTCAGTGGCCTTCATGGTGGTCAGGAAATAGGCGTCGGACCCGGTGGTGTCGGCAGGGAAGGGCCGCTTGCCGCCCAGGGCGGGATCGTAGCCAATCGTCGGCTCGAAGCTCTCCGGGCTGTATGGGGCCGCCCCCAGCGTCGCGGCGCGGGCGTTGTAGGTGGTGACATCCCAGGTGGTGACCGCGGCTCGGTAGCCCAGGTCGTGCCAGGCCAGTCCGAAATCCCGGCCATGCAGGTAGCGGCTGGCGGCGATCTCGTGCTCGAGCTGCATGCCGTCGCCGATGAAGAGGATGATGTTCTTGGCCTCCCTGGACCGCGGCCCCCGGCCCCCTGACGCCTCGTCCTGGCCACCGGCCTGCGCCGCCGAGCACAAACCGGCGGTAACCACGAGGGCGGTGATGATGACCTTTCCTGCTCTGACTGCTCCGTTCATGTCTGTCCTCCTTCGCTGGTTGCGTGCTCCGAGCCCCTGTCTCCTGGCCGACTTCCGTGCGGGCACCCCGGCTTCTCTGACCGGCGAGCCACCCGGCCCGTCGCTCTTTCCGGCTGCCCTTGGCGCTGTTTTTGGATCCGTTCTGTTTGGAGCCGGTTAGGACACGGTTAGCCCTTGGTTCATTCCGGGCTGGAGCGGGGGGGGCATTGACACCCCTCCCCCGGTCTGGCTAGCCTGATGACGAGAAGCAGGCCTGGACTGGGGAGCCTGGCAGCGCACCCCAGATTTCGGGTCAACAGCAGCCCGGAGAAGCGGTCTGCTGCCAACACCAGGACCGACCTCCCTGGGCCGCCAGGAGGACCAGTATGGCCGAGACCGCGCCACGCCACGCCACCTACCACGATCTGCAGGCCCTGCCCGACCATGTGACCGGCGAGATCCTGGCCGGCGAGCTGGTGGCCACCCCCAGGCCATCGAGGCGGCACAGCTTTGCCGCCTCGCATCTGGGCGGCGGCCTGGTGCCACCCTATGGCCTGGGCCGGGGCGGTCCCGGCGGCTGGGTGATCCTGGTCGAGCCGGAGCTCGGTCTGGGTGAGGACATCCTGGTCCCGGATCTGGCCGGCTGGAAGAGGGAGCGTTTTCCCAGGGAAGAGGCCGACAACTGGATCTCGGTTGCTCCGGACTGGGTGTGCGAGATCCTTTCCCCCTCCACCTTCCGCAAGGACCGGATCACGAAGATGGCCATCTATGCCCGGCATGGAGTGCCCTATGCCTGGTATCTCGACCCTGGCAACCGGACTCTGGAGTGCTTCCAGCTGGGGGGGGGGGTGTGGGCCCTCATGGGCACCTGGATCGACGACGACCGGGTGCGGGCGGCGCCTTTCCAGGAGGTCGCCATCGATCTCGGGACCCTCTGGCTGTAGACGACCGCTCGGCGGCCCGGTAGGGCTACCGGTCTCTTCCGGCCACCCCTGGAATGTCCAGCCGCGTCCAGGGAGGGACCGGCGGACTGATCCGAAACGTCAATTGCCGGTCCCTTTTCCCTTCGCAGTTCCTTGTTGGACATTCTGCGGTTCGTCTTTCACGGTAAGGGGCCGCCTGGCTGGATCACCGGCGCAGCGGGGGCAGCGGGGGCCACAGGCCGGGCAGAGGAGGTGCATGGCCGGGCAGAGCTGGCCCCGGGTAAGGCCGCCGCCGCAGCCCTCGCAGGCCACGGGCTCCAGGGCCTTGGTCAGGGGGTTGTAGGTGAGGGACAGATCCTTTTTCGCTCGTCCCACCGCCACCTCGTACAGCACCCGGGCCACCGGCATCTGGATGAGCATGACCGCGGCAGGCTGCACCGCCACCCGCAGGCTGTACTTCTTCACCAGATCCTCCTCTTTGCGGGCCAGCTCCTGGGGCAGGGCCTCGATCTTGGCCTGGCGGTCCTGGCGCAATGCGTCGGACAAGCCGGCCCGGGCCAGGCCCCGGGTCATCTCCCGGCCCAGGCTGGTGTAGTACTCCTTGAGGCTCGCCAGGTCCCGGTGCAGCCGCCGGGTCATGCTGGCCACAAAGGGCTCGATGGCAGCGGTCACCGCCTGGTGGATCCGGCGATCCAGGATCGGCAGCAGGCGGTCCAGCCGGCCGGCGGTCCAGGCAGTGGGTCCCGGCTCCAGCACATAGTCCTTGGGGGTCTGGAGCAGACGCTCCGCCATGTCCGGCACCGGGACCCCGGTCTCCAGATTGGCCAGGACCGATACCTGTCCCTCCCGCTGCTCGTCGCTGGCAGCGAGATAGCGCGCCGTCAGCCACAGGTACTGCCCCAGGGCTCTGGCCTGGCCCTTCACCTGCCCCTTGGCACGGCTCAGGAAGAGCTGCTCAGCCACCAGCCGATCGAAGCCCTGGGTCTTGACGTACTCGAAGCTCAGCCGGCAGCCGGCCACCGGCAAGCCGGCCAGGGCCTCGGTCACCAGCCGCTCCAGGAGGAGCGAGCCAAAGCCCAGGCCAGCACCCGCGCCCTCGGCCAGCTGCAGATGCTCGCTGGTGCCCAGGGTGGTGGCCAGCGCGGCAGGCAAAATCGCCTCCAGGGAGTCGGGCTGCCGCTCCACCACCGCCCCCTGCTGTTCCAGGAACGTAGCCACGAAACCGGCCAGATCCGGCGGCGCCTCACATCTCATAGGTCTCTCCGAAGAGCTTGTCGTCCAGGGCCTTGGAGCGCTGGTACGCGGTCTTGGAGCGCTTGAGCTGCCGGGCCAGCTCGTCGAAGGCCTGGGTGCGGTCGGCCTCCGTGGCGGCACGGAGCCAGATGTCGTAGACCAGATCGGCGAAGTCCTCCTCGCCGCCGGTCCGGCCCAGGATCATGTCGATCTCGCCGATCACCAGCTCGAACATGTTGATCTTCTTGTCCAGGATCTCGAGGATGTAGTCCTCGATGGAGCCCACGGCGGCGAGATTCCAGATCAGCACCTGGTGCTCCTGGCCGATGCGATGCAGGCGGCCGATCCGTTGCTCGATCTTCATGGGGTTCCAGGGCAGGTCGTAGTTCACCATCTGGTGACAGAACTGGAGATTGCGGCCTTCGCCGCCCACCTCGGTGGCCAACAGGAGATCCACGTCGGCCCGGAAGCGGGCCAGCTCCTGGTCTTTGGCCTCGTTGGACAGGCCGCCGTGGAAGCGGGCAAAGGGGATGCGGTGCCAGTCGAACAGCTCGGCCAGGTACTCCAGGGTGGCGGTGAACTTGACGAAGACGATGGTCTTGTCCGGGTTTTTGGCCAGGAGCTGGAGGAGCACCTCGTTCTTGCGGCTGATCTCCACGTCCCGGGCCATGTTGGCCAGGGCGGCCACCTCCTGCCTCAGATCCGGATCCCAGTCCTCCTGGCGGGCCAGCCGGGTCAGGGTCCGGCTCACCGCCCGGGGCGAGGAGCCGGCCTCGGCCAGGAGGCTCTCCAGCACCAGGCGCCGGCCCTGGCCCTCCCGGCTGTTCATGGTCCGGACCAGGGTGGTCACCCGGTCGTAAAGCTCCTTTTCCGTGGGACTGGGCGTAACCCGCACGGTGTGGGCGAAGCGGGGCGGGATCTCCAGCCGGGCCACCGCCCGGGTGTTTCTGATCATCACCTGGCCCAGGAGCTCCCGCAGCCGCTCCCGGTTCTGGGGGTCGGTGGGGTCCGAGCGGCTCATGAACTCCTGGCGGAAGGCAGCGGCGGTCTTGAGCTGCCCTGGCTTCAGGAGGGTGACCAGGTTGTAGAGCTCCATGAGGTTGTTTTCCACCGGCGTGGCGGTCAGGAGCAGGAGGAACCGCTTCTGGAGGGCATTCACCAGCTTCCAGCTCAGGGTGTTGCGGTTCTTGAGGTGGTGGGCCTCGTCGACGATGACAATGTCGTACTCCCGGCTGACGACCAGATCGAAGTTCCGCTTCGACTTGGCCTGGTTGAGGGAGGCGAGCACCAGGGGCTGCTGCCAGAAGGCCGCGCTGCCACTCCGGTAGTCGGCGTCATCGGTGCAGGGCATAGCCAGGCCGAACTTGGCCGCCAATTCGTCCCGCCACTGGGAGACCAGGGGCGCCGGGGTAAGGATGAGGCCGGTCTTGACCATGCCCCGCAGCAGGTACTCCTTGAGGACGATGCAGGCCTCGATGGTCTTGCCCAGCCCCACCTCGTCCGCCAGAAGGGCCCGGCCCCGGAAGCCCTTCAGAACCTTCTTCGCCGTCTCCTCCTGGTACCAGAAGGAGCGGACCTCGGAAAGGCCGGCCAGACAGAGGAGATCCTCGAAGGCATCCTGGAGCCGGATACCCAGGGCCGAGAGGGCCAGATCGTACTGGGCGCGGCTGTTCAGGCGCTCCCGGGTCAGGGCCGCACGGAGGCTTTGGGTGGCCAGTTCCACGGTCACCGGCAGGGACGGTGCGGCGACGGCAGCTGGCGCCGGGGGGGGGGCCGGCATGGACGGCTCTGGCACTGCCTTCGCCGGTGCCGGAGCCGGGCGCGCTCCGGGCTGATCCCCCAGTAGTGGCCTTCGCGGGCGTGGCTCGGAAGGCTGCGACCATTCCCGCATCTGCTGGGCAAACTGCAAGCGAGCCTGGCAGCGGGCCTGCATTCTGAGGACCTCCTTGCGGACCGCCACCGGCCTGCGGATCTTCTTCGCCTCGCACAGGGCCAACACCGCCTCCGCCACGGCCAGGGCATCCTGGTCGCGGCCAACGTGCTCCAGCGCGATGACCAGATGCTGCAGGTGCTCGTCCCTGATCTTCTTCAGCTGAAACAGCGGCCAGGAGGCCCGCAGCCACAGGTCCGGTCGATCCAGATACACGCCCAGGTCCACCAGCATCTGCAACGCCGGGACATGGTCCGGGTCCTTCCGAAGCATCCCCTCGACCAGGGTGAGGGCCTGTTTGAAGTCCCCCTGGTGCATGTACCAGCAGGCATCCTCCCAGGTGAGCAAGGCCCTTTCCTTCTCCGCGGCCGCGACCCGGTGCTGGCGGGCCTCCTTCTGCTTCTCCTTGCGGCGCGCCTTGCGCCGGTCTTCCTTGGATGCAGCCATGGTCAGAGGAATGTGCCGGCGCTCACCGCTGCCGCAGCTTGGGGTTGATGGCGTCCCGCAGGCCCTCGCCAAAGAGGTTGAAGGCCAGGACGACGATGAGGATCGCCACCCCGGGGATGAGGGTCAGCCAGGGGGCGTCGAAGAGGAAGCGCTTGCCGTCGGAGAGGATGTTGCCCCAGGTGGCGTGGGGGGGCGGCACCCCGAAACCGAGGAAGGACAGGCCGGCCTCGGTGAGGATGGCGCTGGCGATGCCGATGGTGGCCGAAACCAGCACCGGCCCCAGGGCGTTGGGCAGCATGTGACGGAAGATGATGCGGCGGTCGGACAGCCCCAGGGCCCGCACCGCGGTGACGAAATCCTGCTCCCGCAGCGACAGAAATTCCGCCCGCACGAAGAGCGCCGTGCCCATCCAGCTGGTGAGCCCGATCACCACCATGATGTTGTAGATGCTGGCCGGCAGCACCGCCACCACGGTGAGGATCAGGAAGAAGGACGGGAAGCAGAGCATGATATCGACAAAGCGCATGAGAAGGCTGTCCAGGGAGATGCCCAGCCAGGGCAGAAGGCGCAGGCGGCGGTCGCCGTAGTAGCCGGCCAGGCCCCCGTAGACCACGCCGATGGCCACCGCGATGCCCACCGCCACGAAGCCGACGGTCAAAGACACCCAGGCGCCCTGGAGCATGCGGGCCAAGACGTCCCGGCCCAGCTCGTCGGTGCCCAGGAGATAGATCCCCAGCCGGGGCAGCTCGCCGGGGGCCAGCAGCTCCGGATGCGGCCGGGAAAGCGGCGGCAACAGCCGCTCCGGCAGCCGCACCAGGGCCGGGTCCAGGACCGGCGTGCTGCCGGCGGTGAGGAGGTAGCCGGCGACGGCCAGGAGGAAGAACAGGCAAAAGACCACCAGGCCCGCCAGGGCCAGGCGGTTTTCACGGATCAGCAGCCATAAGGAGCTTCTACTCATCATCCGTCCTCAGTATCTCCCAGCGGCCCTTCTTCGTCGAACCGACGTGCCGAATCCGCCCGGCCTGCCTCAGTTTCCCAAGGTGGTCCTTGATGCCGTCGGCAGTAATCCCGATACGGCTTGCCAGAGCCTCGCGGGTGAGGGTCGGGTCCTGACCCAGCATGGCCACAATCTGTTCTTGGGTAGTTTCTTGGGTAGTTTCTTGGGCACTCATCCTTGAAGGCTTCGCCTCCTGGGGACGGGGGCCAGCGAAGGCAGCGTCGGTGGAGTGCGTTGGCGAGAAGGGGAATTCGGTCCACAGTTCTCCAGGCTCCACCTGGAGACGCGGCTCTGGCGCACCTGCCTCGCGGCACGCTTCGAAGACCCTCTGGATGCCCCGGCCCCAGGCTTCGATTTCACCCGCCCGGAAGAAGGCGTTGGCTACGGAGGGGTTGAACGGTCGGGAGGGATGCGGTCCCAGCAGCTTGGCGACAGACCAACTGTCCGGCAATTCTCCAGGATTCCAGATGCGCAGCCGGTCGGCGTATGAGGTGGAAAATCGCCTCCCGCAGCGCGCCCTCCGGGACCGGATACGTTTCCACCCGCTGCACGCCCTCGTAGCTGATGGCTGCCCCAGAAGACACGCCGCGTTGGCCAGGCCGACCACCCTTCCCTTGCTGTCCCGGCCGATCTCCAGCACCCCGCCCTGGGCATTGGCAAAAGCGCACACCCACTTCAGGTACTCGTCCCGCCACGACTCTTTCCATTCGATGTGCTGATCTTCCATGCTGGGGATCCGTCAACCGCCCAAAGCTCCGATTCTGCCGGCCGGCCTCCACAAGACCGGCTGATCCTGGTGCTACGCCACGCCCTGGCTCTCTCTTGGAAAGTCTCTTCCTCCGCCTCGCGGAGCGAGAGCAGCCAACGATAGCCGGGGGATTCATCCCCCGGCGGGCATTCCCCGGCGGCCATATCTCGGCGGCGGCGCGGCCAGACGGCGCTCCCCGGCCGCGTCCCTGCTCGCTGCTCACAGCCGGATCCGCGGATCCACCAGGGAATACAGAATATCCGACACCAGGGTGCCGAACAGGACCAGCACCGCGGAGATGAAGTTGACGGTGAGGATCACCGGGTAGTCCCGGGCCAGGATCGCCTCGTAGGCCATGCGGCCCAGGCCCGGCCAGGAGAAGATCGACTCGATGATCACCGAGCCGCCCAGGAGGCCGGGGATGAGCAGGCCGAACATGGTGACAAAGGGCAGGAGGGCGTTGCGCAAGGCGTGGCGGTAGGAGACGACCTCTTCCGGCAGGCCCTTGGCCCGGGCGGTGCGCACGTAGTCGGCACCGGCCACCTCCAGCATCTGGCTGCGCACGTAGCGGGACAGGACTGCGATGCCGCCGGTGGCGCCCAGGATGCTGGGCAGCACCAGGTGCCAGACCCGGTCCATGAAGATCTGCACGGCCGGGGCGCCGGCTATCCCAAAGGTCTCCCGGCCGATGACCGGCACGCCCAGCCGGGTCACCACCAGGATGATGAGCAGATAGGCGAAGAAGAAGCCGGGGATGGACAAAAGCAGGTAGCTCAGGAAGGTGGTGCTGCGGTCGTAGGGGCCACCCCGGTGCAAGGCAGCCCGGATGCCCACCGGGAAGGACAGGGTCCAGGTGATGAGGGTGCCTACCACAAAGAGGGGCAGGCTGTTCATGAAGCGGTCGACAATCCTGGCCAGCACCGGCTGGCTGTCCTTCCAGGAGACCAGGCGGTCCTGAAACAGATCCTGATAATACAGGAGATACTGGACAGGCAGCGGCTCGTCCAGATGGAACTGGGCCCGGAACCGCTCCACCATCTCCGGTGTGAACTTGGGGTTGAGCGGGTCCACCTGGCCCGGCTCGCCGGGAGCGAGGTGGACGATCAGGAACGACACCACCGAGACAAAGAACAGGGTGATGAGCTTTTCGATGAGGCTGCGGCCGAGAAAGGCAAGCATGGGGGCCTCCGCTACCGGTCGTCCGGGCTGAAGACCGGCACCTCCGGCAGCTTCAGCCAGCGGTTGAAGTGGAAGGCGTAGCTGCCGGTTTTGGTGGGGGTGATGCGGCGGAAGCGAGACGTGCCGTCCGCCGCGGTCTCGGCGATGACGATGCGGCGGTCCAGGACCGCGGTCCACTTGCCCACATAAAGGAAGGTGTAGGGCTGCTCGGCGGCGATCAGCTGGTGCAGCTCCCGGCAGGCGTCCCTCTGGCGCTCATGGTCGTACTCCTGGCGGATGCGGACGATGAGCTCGTCGGCAGCCGGATTGTTGAAGCCCACGAAGTTGAGCTGGAAGGGGCCGGCCTGGGAGGAGTGCCAGATCTGGTAGAGGTCCGGCTCCAGACCCATGGCCCAGCCCAGGATCACGGCGTCGAAATCGAGCTTGTTCACCCGCTCCTTGATGAACACCGACCACTCCAGGATGTCGGTGGCCACATCGACCCCGATCTGCTTCCAGGCGTCCTGGACGATGGTGAGAATCGCCTTGCGGATGTCGTTGCCGGAGTTGGTGATGAGGGTGAAGCGCAAGGGCTTGCCGTCCCGGGTGAGGATGCCTTCGCTGTTGCGGGTGAAGCCGGCCTCGGCCAGGAGGGCCAGGGCGGCCTGGGGATCGAAGGGCAAGGGCGCCACCCCGTGATCGTAGTACTCGGTCTGCTTGGGGAAGGGGCCGGTGATCGGCTCGCCCTGGCCCTGGATGACGTAGCGGATGATCTTGTCCACATCCACCGCCATGCCCAAAGCCCGGCGCACCCGGGGGTCGTCGAAGGGCGGCCGCCGCTGGTTGTAGCCGATGTAGGTGTAGCCGAGGGCGAGGCCGGAAAAGGCCTGGAAGCGGGGATCGGCAGCCAGGCGCGCCACCTGGTGGGGCTGGACGTCGTAGGAGTCGATGGTGCCGGCGTAGAACTCCATCTCCTGGGTCAGCGGATCGGGGATGATGCGGGCCACATAGCGCTGGTAGTTGGGCGACCCTTCCCAGTAGCCGGCGAAGCGGACCAGCCGGACCTGCTCATCGGAGCGCCACTCCCTGAAGACAAAGGGGCCAGAGCCCACCGGCGCCCGGTTGAAGCGGCTGGTCCGCAAGGAAAAATCGGCCGGATCCTCGCCCCGCGCCACCGCCTCGGCAGCCAGGGCCGAGTCGGACAACAGATGCTCAGGCAGGATGCCCATGGCCCAGGTGGCCAGGGCCGGCGAGTAGAGGCGCTTGTAGACCACCCGCACCGTCTGCGGATCAACGGCCTCGACCTCTTTGACCGGCTCGTAGTCGGCCAGCCGGGGCGAGAGGTTCTTCGGATCCATGATCGCGGCGAAGGTGAAGCGCACATCCTCGGCGGTGAGGGGATGGCCGTCGTGGAAGCGCACGCCGGGACGTAAGCGGAAGACCAGCACCGGGTTGTGCTCGGCCGCCGGCAGGAAGCGCTCCGCATAGGCGGCCAGCGCCTGGCCGGCCACCGGCGGCTCGACGCTGACCCGGCCGCTGGGGTCCCAGGAGGTCAGATAGTCGGGCCCCAGGAAGAGGGCGAGACGGGCAAAAAGATCCTGGTCCACGGCCGCCAGGGTGAGCCGGATCCGGGCCGGCACCTGGATCTGCACCGTGCGGCGCACCGGCCCCTCCGCCCCCTTTTCGGTCACTGTCTCGGTGCGGGTCTCGGGGGGCACCAGCGCCAGGTCCCGCACCCCGGCCAGGCTGGCGGCCAGAGCCGGCGGCACCGGCAGCAGGCCATCCCGGGCCGCTGCCAGAAGATCCCGCAGGGCCGCCGGCCCCAGGTGGCCGTGCCCCGGGATCGCCGCCGCCTCGTTCACCACCAGATAGGCTTCCTCGAAGATCTCCCAGCCTTCGGCCACCCGGCCCCGGAAGCGCAGCTCCTCGTCCCGGTCGATGAGGCCCTCGAAGACCAGGTTCTCGATGCTGGCGCTGGAGGCGTCGGCGGAGAGCACCGGATTGAGGATGGTGGCGTCACCGGTGAGGGCGGTGATGTACTCGACCAGACGCTCCGGGTTGCCCCGGGTCTGCTCTTCGTAGGTGGGCACCCAGAAATAGGACTGGGCCAGGAAGAGGATGGTGAGGATCGGCGCGAGGAGAAGGAGTCGGCGGACGGTCATGATCAGGCTCGGCCTGGGCCGGCCCCAGCGGGCCCTGCGCCAGGGCCTAACCTTACGCGAATCCGCAACCGTTCACAAGGAGGGAAAGAGCGCCTAAGCCCGGCGCCGGCCACGCGCCAGGGGCAGCAGCCCGGCGAGCCCGGAGCCCAGGAGCACCAGGCCGGACGGGATGGGCACCGCCGCCGGCCGGAGACCGGTCATGAGATGGACGGTCATCCGCTCGCCCTGGGGCGAAAAAAAGTCCAGGCGATAGGTGTTGACCAGATTGGCGGCCGGATAGGTGGCGGCAAGATCCAGGCCGCCGTCGTTGAACGCCGGCACCGAGTAGGCGACAAAGCCGGCGCTGCCGGCGTCCAGACGATAGTAGAAGCCGATGGCCGCGCCGGTCGGGGTGAAGAAGGCCTGATCCTCCTGGTCGTCCAGATCCGCCACCCGGCCGGTGACGAAGTTGACCGAGGCCAGCTCCAGAAGACAGGTATCCTCCGGACCGAAGATGGGGATCCGGCTGGTGGCCAGCCGCGGGTCGGTGCCGGCCAAAAAGAAGCCCAGCTCGGTGGCGCCCCGATCATGGCCGGCATCCTGGATCTCCCAGCCCAGAAGCAGCTGGGCCGGACCGGGCCGGAACCACTCGGTGCCGTCATCGACCAGGGTGGCGGCCGAGGCGTTGACCGTAAGCCCGGCCGCGAGGAGTCCCGCAGCAACCGCAACCGCCATCGTCTTCATCAGCATTTCCTCCGCGCCGTTCTTTGGGCCTTTCACCCATGCCGCCATCAAAGCCCACGCCGGCCCGGGTGTCAAGAGAAAATGCCGCCTGCCTACCGGCACTGCCAGGAGCTTATGGGGAAGAAGCCTGCCCGGAGCCGTCACCCCGGGACGGCCGAGCCTTGGGATGAGCCTTGAAAAAGGCCCAGATCAGCTGGCAGGCGTCGATGTCCCGGCTCTTGGTGCCCACCATTTCATCCACAACCAGCCGCATGAGAAGGCCGCGGGGATCGTGGAAGGCGGGCCAGGTATGGCCGCCGCCCTGCACCTGGTACAGCACCACCTCGCTCTTGTCCCGGCCGCCGCTGTAAAGGTGTTGCACCACCCGGGTGCCGTCGGCCGGATCCCGGTCCGGCAGCTCGGTGACCAGGGGTGGCTGGGAGATGCCGTTGTGCTGCAGCCAGAACCGGACGGTCTCCTCCACCGGGATGACCGTACCGGTCTCCCGGCCGGCGAAGCGCACCACCCCGCCCTGCCAGCGCACCAGAGGGTCGTCGCTGCCGTTGATCATGAGCACCGGCAGCGGCGCCTTCGGCTGGAGCAGGGGCAAAAGCCGCTCCGGGATGGCGGCGATGACCGCCGCCATGGCCGCCACCCGGTCGCCCAGCTCCGAGCCCACGTAATGGGCCATCATGCCGCCGTTGGAGGCGCCGGCCACGTAGATCCGGTCCTGATCCACCGGATAGCGGGCCACCAGGCTGTCCAGCAGGGCGGCCAGGAAGCCGAGATCGTCCACGTTCTCCCGGTGGGCCACGAAATCCTGGACCCCACGCCGGTCGTTCCACTGGCCGTCCACGCCCTCCGGATACACCAGCAGGAACTGGTCCTGGTCGGCGAGGCGCTCGAAGCCGTTGTCTGTATAGGGCGGCCATTTGCGGGCTGAGCCGGTGCCGCCGTGGAGGGCAAGGAGAAGGGCGTGCGGCCGGCCCGGGTCATACCCTTTGGGCAGGTAGAGGCCGTAGGTGCGCTCCCGGCCGCCGTGGGCCAGCGGGTAGATGGTCATCGCCCCGTCCCGCTGGGGATCCCGGCCGCCGTCCACGGCCAGGACCGGTGGCTGCAGTCCCCCGGCGCCCAGAATCAGCAAGAGGGTCAAAAGGGCCGTCCTCATGGCCGCGTCTCGCCCTGCTGCGCCATGAGCGCCTCGACCTCGTCCCGGCCGAACAGGCCGATGGCCTTCTCCAGCTTGAGGAGGGCCAGCTGGTACGCATAGGTCTCGGTGACCAGGCTGTTCCTGGCTGCCTGCAGGGCGGTGTAGGCCTGGTCGTAATCCAGGGAGGTGGCGGCGCCGAAGTCGTAGCGGGCGGTGACGATCTCATGGCTCTTGGCCGCTGCCTCCACCTGCTGCTGGGCGTTGGCCAGAACCGCCTCCTGGTTGCCGACCCCCAGGAAGGCCTCCACCACCTCCAGCCGGATGCGCTTTTCCAGATCGAGTTGCGCTGTCCGGGCCTGTTGCAGGCTGATCGCCTTTTCCTCCTCCTCGGCCAGCCGGGCCCCGCCCTCGACCAGGGGGACGGACAGCCGGACCATGGCCGCCCAGAATTCCTTGTCCAGGGTGGGGGGCTCCCGGTCGAACCAGGTGTAGCGCCACTCGGCGCCCAGGGAGGGGTGGCTCTTCGCTTTGGCCAGGGCCAGCTCGTCTTCGGCGAGCTGGACCCGGAGTGCTGCCCGGCGGAAATCGTAGCGGTTGGCCTGGGCGATGGCCAGGAGGCTTTCGAGGTCATCCCCCCGGGGGAGGAGGGGCGCCGGCTCCACCACGTCCGCCACCGGTGTCGACCGGCCGGTCAGCCGGGCCAGGAGATCCCGGGCCAGGACCAGCTGATGCTGGGCGCTCAGGCGTTGGGCCTCGGTGCGGGTGACGCTGAGCCGGGCCCGGTAAGCCGCGTCCTCGGTGAGCTTGCCCGCCTGCACCTTGGTCTGGGCCACCGCCAAGTCCTTCCGGGCCAGATCCAGCAGCTGGCCAGCGGTGGCCACCAGGGCCTTGGCGGTCACGCACCGGTAGAAGACGGTGGCGACGCTGAACAGGACCTCCTGGACCGTCTCCTGGAGGGCCTCCCGGCTGTGGTCGATGGTGTGGCCGGCGGCGCGGCGCAAAGGAAAATACTCGCCCTGGTAGAGGGCCTGCTGCACCGAGAAGGTGGTGGACAGCTGGTCTTCCCGGGCCACCAGGGTCGGCCCGACCAGGATGTCCTGGTCGATGCCCAGTCCGGGCACCGCCAGGTGACTCTGGGTGGTGCGGGTCATGTCATCGTCCAGATGCCGGTAGTCGCCGTCCACCTTGGCGTGGGGCAGCATGATGCTCCTGGCCTGGTCCGGCTTGAGCCGGCTCTTGTCCAGCTCCTGGCGGGCGATGACGATCTGCTCGTGGCTGGCCCCCGCCAGGTGGTACGCCTCCTCCAGGGACAGCACCACCGGCGGCATCAGGGTGACGCCGCCGGCCACCGGCAGCACGAGGGCCTGCTCCAGAGCCAGGCTGGCGGCCGGGGCCTGGCTGCGGCCAGCAGCCGGCACGAGCACGGCCAGGGCGATGAGGCAAGCTGGCGTAACCAACACCCGCATGGCATCACTGCGCTTCATATTCGCTCCCAGACCTTCGCTACGCCTGCTGGGGCCGTCGCTGCCCCGGCGCTTTCTGCCCGGCTCCGCCATCCCCGGCTACGGAATCCAGGACCAGACCTCCACCATCACAAACCGTACCAGCCAGCGGGTGAAGGCCACCGCCACCGGCCGGGTGCTGCTCTCGATCTTGGCCCAGCCGGTCATGTCGCTCCTAAGGACCATGCCCTCGGGCAGCGTCAGGTCGCAGACCAGGCGCACCGCCTTGCCCTGATCCCGCAGGATCTCCCGCTGCTCCACGGCCTCCTCCCGCTGGGTCAGGGTGCGGCGCACCCTCTTCAGGCTCTTGTCGTAGGCCACCGGCGCGATCTCCCGCACCGAGCCCAGGTAGGTGGTGTCGGGATCGGCCCAGGTCCGCAGGCGCACCCGGGCGCCCGGCACGACGTCCGTGATCTCATCCTCGGGCACCTCCACCTCGGCCCGCAGGGGGCCGTCGCATTCCACCACCAGGAAGAGCTCGCCCTCGGCCAGGTATTGGCCCCGCGTCTCCTCCACCCGGGGGGTGATGATGCGGCCGTCCGCAGGGCTGACCACGGTGGTCAGGCGCAGGTCCTCCCGGGCATGGTCCAGCAGGACCTCCTGGCGCCGCAGCTCCGCCTCGGCGGCCTGGATCTCGGCGCCGCGGGCGCCGCTTCTGGCCAGGGCCAAGCCGCGGCGGGCCAGCTCCAGGCGCTCCCGGTCCAGATCCCGGCTGCGCAGGGCGGTCTCCAGCTCCTCGGCCGACGCCGCCTTGCCCCGGGCCATCTCCTCGTAGCGCCGGGCCTGGGCCTGGCTGTATTCCGCGGCCTTGGCCGCCGCGCTCACCTGCTGCTCGGCCAGGGCGATCTCCTCGGGCTTGGCGCCTTCCCGCAACAGGCGCAGCCGGGCCTTGAGGTCGTCCACCGCGGCCTGGGCCGCCTCGACCCGCATGCGGGCATCCCGGGTCTGGAAGACCGCGACCACATCGCCCTTCTTGACCGCCTGCCCTTCCACCACCGTGACCGTCTCCACCTCCCCGGCCACCGGCGCCCGCACCCCGTACTGGGTGCCCGGCACGATGCGGAATTCGCCACCCACCTCGTAGGGGTAGGGCAGAAACAGCACCACCGCGAAGCCCAGGAGAAGGACGATCCACACCAGCCGGGAGAGCCACACCCGGCCGTGCTGGTTGGCCAGCACCGGCAGCGAGGCCCGGCCCGGGAGCCGCTCCAGCTGGCCCCGGAGGAAGGGCTCGCAGCGCAGGCCGAGGATGATCAGGAAGAGCCCGGCACCAACCCCCTGGAAGCGTTCCACCAGCTCCAGGCCCACGGCGCTCAGCACCAGGGCAAGGAGCCCGTACTGGGCCAGCCAGGCCAGAAGGCCGAAGACCAGGAAGCGCCGCCCTTCCCCGGCTGCCAGCGGCTCCGGCTGCGGCCGGCCCAAGACCTGGGCCTTGAGCAGGGTCCGGGCCCGGTACCACAGGTCCCGCTGCTCGGTCCAGGCCGCAAAAAGGAGATAGCCGTCCCGCTGCAGGAGGGGCAAGGCCTCCAGAACGAGGTTGATCACCGCCGCGCAGACAAAGAGGGCAGAAAAGGTGCGCAGCGTACTGCCTGGCGCCACGTTGACCCAGACAAGAAGGCCAAGGGAGATCAGCACCAGCCGGAAGATGAGGCCGGCCCGCAGCACCCGCAGCCTGGCCTTCTTGTCCATGACCCAGAACACGTCGCTCAGGTTGGCGTAGATGTGAGGAATCACCCGGTAGACCCAGACCAGGCAGATCTCGTGGACATGGCCGCCCCGCACCTGACAGGCCAGGGCCTTGACCCCTTCGGCGGCCGGGATGATGCCGAAGATCCAGAAGAGCGGCACGGCGACCATGATCCGTTGCCGGCCGATCATCCGCAGCTCGTGCAGGAGGTCGCCGCCGTGGGCCGCGGCCACTCCCAGGGCCAGACAGGCCAGAGCCGCCACCAGCCCCAGGCCGAAAGATGAAAAGCACCAGCCCAGCTGCCCCTTGAGGAAGGTCAACAGCCGATCCGGATTGCCCAGCCGGTGCTTCGTGCCCTCGTCGGCCCCCACCAGGGTCTCTTCGCCGGTACGTTGCGCCAGAAGGCCCAGGCTGCCCAGGTGGCGGATGAAGGCCCCCAGGCTGTCATCGCTGATCGGCTTGCCGAAGCGCTCGGCAAAGGCCGCGCCCACCGCCGCCCGCTCCCGGGAGCCATCCAGCTGCTGGCACAGGAAAATCTCCTCCTCCCCGAGATCAAACAGCTCGCCGCTTCTGGGGTCCCGGACCAGGTAGCGGAACGAGCCCTCGCCGTCCAGGCGCGGCAGGATCACCAGGTCCTGGCGCAGCACGGGTCTTGGTGCAGCCATGGATTGCCTCCGGTTGGTCTCACGCTGTTTCGGCCAGATACTGCTCCCATGCCTCGTTCCGCTCCAGGAGGGCCACGCCGTAGCGGTACGGCAGGCCAGCCGTCCAGTCCTCCTGGCGGACGATCCGGCCCCGGGCAGCCAGCTTCTGGCCCCCCAGTTCCAGGCCGGTGATCACCTCGATCTCGCTGCCCAGGGCCACCGGCTCCGGGCTGTCGAGCAGCAGGCCGTGCTTGGAGACATTGACCAGGGTGGCGCCCAGGTAGCTGCCCGGCCGGGCCCGGACGTCCACCGGCATGGCCAGGGCCAGCCGCTGATCCGCCCGGCGCTCGTCGTGGCCCAGGGTCTCCGGGGGCAGCCCTCCCCCCTCCACGGCCGCCGGCACGATCAGGGCCGGGTCCAGGCCCAGCCGGCCGCGGAAGGCGCGGATCGCCTCCAGGAAGCGCTCCTCGCCCAGCGCCGTCTCGCCCTCGGGGCAGGCCAGATCCACCTGGGCCAGGGCCCGCCGGTAGTGGTCGATGGCCTCCTGCCAGCGGCCCAGGGCCAGGAGGGCATCGCCGGTGTCGGCCCGGGCCGCGGCCAGGTTGGGGTTGTGGGTCAGGGCTGCCTCGTACTGGCGGATGGCCAGATCGTAGTGGCCGAGGCGGAAGTAGACATTCCCCAGGCGGTGGTGGGCCGGGGCGTAGCGGGGCTTGATGACCAGGGCCAGCCGGTACTCCACCAGGGCGGTGGGAAAGCGGCCCAGGTGGAAGTGCAGCTCGCCAAGGCGGAAGTGGGGCTCGGCCTGGCGCTGGTTGAGGCTGAGGGCGTCCCGGTAATGGCGGATGGCGCCCCCATGATCGCCACGGCTTGCCGCGATGTCGCCCAGGAGCAGATGGGCCTTGGGAAAGCCGGGGCTGATGCGCAGAGCCGTCTCCAGGGCGGCGATGGCCTCCTCCTCCTCGTGGCGCAGATGGGCGTTGGCGATGCCGAAGTAGGCCACGGCCATCTGCGGGTTCAAGCGGGCGGCCTCCCGGAAGCTGGCCAGGGCCGCCTTGTTCTGGCCCATCGCCAACTGCAGTTCCCCCAGCCGGTGGTGGTCCAGGGCGTTCTCCGGGTCCAGGGCCAGGGCCGCCTGGCGCTCGGCCAGGGCCTCGGGGTAGTGACCGGTCTCGGCCAGGATGTACGAGCGCAGGCGGTGCGCCTCGGTGATGCCCTGGTCGAAGGCCAGGGCCCGGGCAGAGCTGGTCAGGGCCTCGTCATAGCGGCCCAGATCGGAGTAGATGCCGGCCAGCACGAAATGGGCCAGGGCATACCGGTCGCTCCAGCGCAGCACCGCCTGGCATTCCGCCATGGCCGCCGCGGCATCCCCCTGCTCCACCAGGGCGACCGCCAGGGCAAGGCGGGTCTGGGGGCCGTGGCCTAGCCGCTTGATGCGGGGCAGAAAGGTCTCGTCCATGGTCGTTACCCCCTTCCGAACAGCCCGCGGATGACGGAGCCCGGGCCTGGCCGGCCGCCCGGCGCAGCCTCCCCCTTCCGGCCGCAGCCGATGAGAAAGCGGCGGGTCTCGCCGCTCCCCCCCGGCAGACCGGCGAGAAAATCCGCCACCTCGTCCCCGGTGGCACCCTTGAGCACGGCCTCCAGATGGAAAAAGCGCAATGCCTGGACCCGCAGGCGCTCGCTGGTCCGGCTGGTGACGTCGGCCACCCGCACCTCCTGGAAGCCCATCTCCTCGAGAAGGGCGGCCAGCTCCTCGGCAGACCGGGGCTCGTTGCCGGAGGCCGGCCGGAGCAGGTCGGCCAAGGCCAGCAGGCCGCCGGGCGCCAAGACCCGCCAAATCTCGGCCAGGAGCCGCCGGCGGCTGCCCCCGGCCGCCAGGCCCTCCAGGCAGACCGCCTTGTCAAAGGCATCCCGGCCAAAAGGCAGCCGGGGCCAGCGGCCGGCCACGAAGCGCAAGCCCGGGAACCGGCGGCGGCACACCGCCGCGGCCTTCTTGCCGGCGGCCACGCCGACCAGGCCGTCCGCCGCAAAATAGCGGCTCAGATAACCGGTGGAGCTGCCCAGGCCGCAGCCCACATCGAGAACCCGCTCGCAGCTCAAGGCGGTGCGCTCCGCCTGGTAGTCCTCCCACGGCCGGGCGGAGCGGGCGGCCATCCAGGCCGCCACCTCCTCCGGCTTGGGATAGCGGGGCTCCCGGCCTTCCGGCTCCTGCCGGAAGAACGCCAGCAGCTCCTCCAGGAGATTCTCGCAGGCCTCCCGGGCCGAGCGCCCACCCGGGCGCCAGAACCCGGTGGCGTGCCAGCCGCTGCCTTCGTAGAAGCGGGTCACCAGGCCCAGATGGCGCTCGCTCACCCCGGGCAGCAGGAGCCAGTAGTCGTCCAGCTGCGCCTCCGGCCAGGGCAGCGCCTGCCGGCCAGGCACCACCACCTCCGGTCGCGCCGGCCGCCGGTCGTGGCGGCCCAGCCAGACCTCCACCCCGCCCTGCCGGTTGGACTCGTAGCGCCAGCCGGCGGTGCGCCGCACCGCCACCTCCTCGCCGAACTGGTTGACGACACCGATGAAGAGCCCGGCCGGGCTGGAGACCATGGTGCGCACCCCGACGTTGTACGGATTGCCGAAGCCGTTGCGGGTGACGGCCTCCCAGCGCGCACCATCCGGCGAGCGCCACAGCTCGAAGCCCCCGAAATGGGCCAGCAGGGCGTCCCGGTCCACGGAGGGCAAGTGGCGGGCGATGTGCTCGTCCCAGATCTCGTCCCGGGTAAACAGGAGCCAGCTCGACCAGTTGGCGGTGCCGAGATACAGGCAGCCCTGGTGCTCGCACATGCTCCAGATGTAGCCCACGAAGGGGTTGTTGAACCCGGCCCCCATGCCGCTCAATGGCGTCTTCACCCCCTGGGGGGTATTCCGGGGCTCGCCGGCCACCAGCTCCCAGGAGCCGTCCGGATGGATACGGATAAGCTCCGGCATGCCCGGTCCCACCCCGTGGATGCGGTCGAAGCCCAGGTTGTAGATGCCGCTGCCCACGTACAGGCTGCCCCGGAAGGGACACAGGGTGGCCGCCGCCTCGTTGAGGTTGCCCCGGAAGGCCCCCCGGATGATCACCGGCTCCCAGCGGTACGGCGGCGGGCCCTCCGCCGCGGTGCGCCAGATCTGGTAGCCAGCCACCGGATTCATGGTGCCGGCGTACAGATAATGGCCATTGGCCGCCATCACCGAGACGGCGATGTTGTTGGGATCGCCGAAGCAGGGCGGGCAGGCCTGGTGCCAGGCGCCGCACGCCGGGTCCTCGCTGACCAGGATGATGGGCACGTCGTGGGTGCCGGTGTCGGTGCCGCCGCAGCGGGCAGCCGGCGAGGTGAACAGGCGGCCCTTGAAGGACACCAGGCCCCGCAGGGTGGTGGCGCCGATCCTCTTCAGGGCCTCGTCCCCCACCTCGTCGAACTGGCAGCCGTCCAGGGAGCGGAGCACGTGGGGCCCGGGCCCCATGTGCGAGCCCCAGGACACGGCGTAGAGGGCCGGCGCCGGATCGCTTCTGCCCTGGAACACCGCCATGTTCCGGTAGCCCCACTGGCGGGGCACCGGAAAGCCCCGGCTACCCATGGCCATGGGCGAGACAAAGACCCGCTCCCAGGTGCCGGCTGCCGGCGCATAGCGCCAGATCGGCGCCCGCCAGTCCAGGTCCCACTGGATGTCCGGGACCTTCACCGGGTAGATGGCCATCGCCTCGCTGCGGGGGTATGGCCGCACGCCGTTCAAGGCGTTCCTGGTCACGCCGGCATAGAGATGGTCCTGAAACCAGGCCATGGCGTGGACATAGGTGTTCTGGGCATCCCCCCAGCCGCCTACCACGACGGGGGCGAAATGCCGCCTCCGGAGCGGCAGTGTCGGGCTGGCCGCTGTCAGGTCTTCCCGGAGCGCCAGTTCCATGCCAGGCCTCGCAAGCGGGTTGTTCTCTTCCCATTCTTCCCATAATTCCCAGAAGTCTCATAGCTCCCAGGTTCTTGGCCCCTGGCCATGGGAAGCATGGGAAGCATGGGAGTTATGGGAAGAATGGGAATGGGAGTCATGGTCAGGGGTCGAGGGCGGTGCCGATGCGGTCTTCGCGCACCACCGGGATCTCTGCCGGGGGGCGGCCCAGGAGGGTGCCGAAGACATGGGCATTGTCGCGGCCGAGATCCGGTCCCGGCCAGGAAATGGGGCTGCCGCCACGGCCCAGCCGGATCGGATTGCCGGGGTAGCGCTGGCCGTCCCCTGCCGCGGCGGGGGCAAAAAAGCCCCGGGCTGCCAGGTGGGGATCGGCGGCCAGATCCGCCACTGATGACACGGCGCCGGCCGCAATCCCCGCCTGCTGGAGGATGGTCATGGCCTCCCGCGGCGAGCGGGCCCTGGTCCAGGCGGCAAGCCGGCGATCGATCTCGTCGTGCCGCGCCATGCGGCCGGCGGCGGTGGCGAAGTGCTCCTGGCCGGCCCAGGCCGCCTCCCCCAGGACCTCACCCAGACGCTGCCACTCCGCATCGCTGCGCACCGCCAGCGTCACCCAGCGGTCCTCGCCGGCGCACGGATAGCAGCCGCTGGGGGCGAAGAAGCGGTGGCGGTTGCCGCGGGGCTCGGGCAGGCGGCCGGTCATGGCGTATTCCAGAAGATGCTCGCCCACCAGGGCGTGGGCTGCGGTTTCCAGCTGCGACAGATCGATCCACTGGCCGCGACCGGTGGCGTCCCGGTGCGCCAGGGCGGTCAGCACCGCGGCCGCGCCGCAGATGCCGTTGGCCACGTCCAGCTCCCGGATCCGCTTGGGGCCGCTGCCGTCCCGGTAGCCGGTGAGCGTCGCCAGCCCGCTCAGGGCCTCCATGGTGGCGCCGTAGCCGGCATAGCCGGCCCAGGGGCCGCTGTGGCCGAAGGCCGCCATGGACAGGAGGATGATATCCGGCTTTACCCTGGCGAGGCCCGTGTAGTCAAGGCCGCGGCGCGCCAGTACCCCGCCGCGGCTGTTCTCGGCCACCACGTCGGCCAGCCGCACCAGGTCGAGGAAGCTGGCCCGGTCCCGGGGATCGTCCAGATCCAGGGTGATGGAGCGCTTGCCCCGGTTCACCTGCCGCCACATGGGCCGCTGGTTGTACATCCCGCCCGCGACGATGCCCCCCCGGAGGAGGCAGAGCCGGGGCAGGTACTCGATCTTGATCACCTCGGCCCCGCAATCCGCCAGGATGCGGGTGCCGTGGGGGCCGGCCCAGCTGTGGGTGAGGTCCAGGATGCGGATGCCGGCCAGGGGCCCGCCAGTGACATGGGACAATGGCGCAGCCCCCCTCCCCAACCTCCCCCCGCTGGGGGAAGGAGGAGCCAGCGAGGGATGGCCGGGGTGAGAGAAGCCCCCCGTTCCCACCGGCCCGGCCGCCACCCCGGCCGCCACCAGCGCCTCGATCTCGGCCGCGGTCAGCCCCAGGATCCCGGCCAGCACTGGCCGGGTGTGCTCGCCCAGAAACGGCGCCCGGCCCTGCTGCCAGGGGGTAGCGGAGAGGACAAAGGGCGCGCCGGCGTACGGAGGGATGCCGCCGCGGCCGTCCGGTGTGGGCGTCAAGAAGCCCCGGGCCGCCAGCTGGGGCAGCGCCAGGACCTCGGGCAGGCTGGCCACGTAGCCGAAGGCCAGGCCCCTGGCCTGGCCGGCCTGGAAGATCTCCTGCCGGGTCTTGGTCGCCAGCCAGGGGGCGATGAGGGCCTCCACCTCCTCCCGGGCCAGATGCCGGCCCCGCACATGATGGAAGCGGGGGGCCAGAAGCTCCGGGGCCTCGAAGAGCTGGGCCCCTTTGAGCCAGTTCCGGAAGGGGGCGCAGATCACCGTGGCCAGGCCGTCCTGGCAGGGGTAGTCCCGCCAGGGCACCATGAGGTGCTTGGAGCGCCGGCTCGCCACCCCTTCGTGGAGCCAGTTGGCCACCGCGATCTCGATGTGATCGATCCCTCCTTCCAGGATGGCGATGTCCACCTGCTGGCCCAGGCCGGTCTTCTCGCGATGGCGCAAGGCCAAAAGGGTGCCGATGTAGGCGTGCAGCCCGGCGGTGTACTGGTTGATTGCCGTGCCAGGGGCCAGGGGCTCCCGGTCCGGATCGCCGGTGGCGTTCATCTGGCCGCTCAGGGCGTAGAAGGTCATCTCCTCGGCCTGGTAATCCCGGTAGGGGCCGGTTTGGCCGAAGCCGGTGATCGAGGTCCAGACCAGCCCCGGAGATTCGGCCCGCAACGCCTGGCAGCCCAGGCCCAGGCGATCCAGAACGCCGGGGGCAAAGCTTTCCACCACCACATCGGCCCAGGTGGTGCACAGCCGGCGGGCCAGGGCCTGGCCCCGGGGGTCGGTGAGGTCCAGGGCCAGGCTCAGCTTGCCGGTGCCCAGCCACAGGTAGGGGATGGAGTGCTCCGGGTCCGGCCGGTCGCCGGCAAAGGGACCCTGCTGCCGCAACGGATCGCCGGTCCCCGGCCGCTCGATCTTGATGACCTGGGCGCCGAATCCCGCCAGGAGCTTGGTGCAGTACGGCCCGGCCCGGAACTCGGAGAGGTCCACCACCTTGAGGCCGGCCAAGGCAGCGGCGGTCATGGGCCCTCCTCGGTCGCCTGCGCCTCCGGCCGCTTCCGGCCGAAGACCCGGTACTGGGACAGGGCCAGGCGGCCGGCGGCCCGGATCTGCTCCTTCTGGAGGGCATTGAACTCGGCATAGAGGGCCTTGAGCTGTTCGATGGACAGCCCTTTGGCGTAGAGGTGGAACACACTCCAGCCCGCGCCGTCGGAGATCTGCACATTGACGCTTTCCATCCGGTCCACCATCTCCAGATGGATCTGGGCCGCCTCCCGGCTGGTCATGGTCTTGTGGCGCCACTCGGCGCCGAAGCCGGAAAGGCCATACTCCTCGGCCATCCGTCCCACCGGCGCATTGGGGTCGTAGTAGAAGACCGAGCCCCGGGAGAAGGCGATGCGGGGGTCACTCACCAGGGCCAGGGTGTCCATGGCGGTCTGGTATGTCTCCCCTGGATAGCCGACGAAATAGGAGGCGGCGATGGTGATGCCGGCCCGGTCCAGGAATGCAAAGCCGCGCAGAAAGTCCGCCACGGTCACCTTCTTGTTCATGGCCGCCAGGATCCGGTCGTTGCCCGACTCGATGCCGCAGAAGACCATGCGGCAGCCGGCGTCCCGCATCTTGGCCACCACCTGGGCGTTGGCGAACTGGGGCCGGAAGAACGACACCCACTCCATGCCCAGATCCGCGGCGATCATCCGGTCCAGAAGATCCTCGAACCGCTTCAGGGGCACGTTGAAGGTGTCGTCGATGAAAAAGAGGTAGCGCACCCCCAGGCCTTTCAATTGCCGCAGCTGGGCCATCACCCCATCGAGATCGAAGGCCACGTAGTCACCGGCCAGGGCCGGGAAGGTGCAGAACCGGCAGCGGAAGGGGCAGGAGCTGGCGGTGCGCACATGGACGATCTCCCCCAGAAAGCGCTGGCCGATGCGGCCGAAATCCACCAGATTGGCGCCCTCCACCTGGGTCTCCATGACCACCGGATTGATGACATAATCCGGCCCGGCCAGGGCGGCATCCGGCCGCACCGGCCCCAGGTCCAGCCGCCGGCGCCAGGCCAGATTGGGCAGCCCGGCCATGGCTGCCCCGTCCCCGGCCCGTGCCGCCTGGAGCAGCCGGTGCAGGGTCTCCTGACCGTAACGGTTGATGACATAGAAGTCGGCGTCCACCTCGGCCAGGAGCCGCTCCAGCCGCGCCGAGGCCGCCAGGGTGCTCCAGTTGGCGTACAGCCACTTGCCGCCCACCACCACCCGGGTCTCGGGCGCCTTGTGCTCGTTGAGCCAGCGGACGGCCGCCTTCAGATACTCGGGGAAGAAGGCCAGGGTGCTGGACACCGCCACCAGCCGCGGCGGCCGGGAACGGAGGATGTCCACAATCTCCTCCCGGTGGTAATCGAAGTGCCAGACGATGTGGAAAGAAAGCTCGCCCTGGCGGGCCAGGTAGTCCACCAGCTCGCAGATGGACAGGTTGGGGATGTCGTAGACGCAGGCCTCCGCCTCGGAACGGAACAGCTGCGGATGCTGGCGGTAGATGTACTGGAAAGGCGCAATCCACTTGCCGTCCTGGCGGATGTAGTTGGCCAGGGAGCCGGTGCGGCCGTCGTAATTCATGACCGCGCCGATGAAGAGGATGTCCAGAGGATTCGTCATGGAGCTACTTCCCTCTCTTTTGTTGCTCCCGGGCCGCAAGCCGAGCCCGGGTCATCCGCTCCCGGAGCCCGCCGTCCTGCAGGAACCGATCTTCCAGGGCAGCCAGCTGCCGGTCCAGGAGAAAGTTGGTCTGGTGGATAAGACAGATGGTCATGTTGGCCACCACCTCGGCTGGCCGGGTCGCCACGAATTCCCGGAAGGCCTCGAAGGACAGCGGCTTCGCCATGCCAAGCCGCCGGACGTACTGCGCCTCGGGACTGTCCTTGGCCCAGAGCGGCAGATCCCGCAGCCGCAGGAAGTCCCGGTAGTCCTCCAGCAGCTCCTCCAGGCTGGCCCGGGCCACGCCGGTCATGAGGCAATCACCTCCAGCCACAACCGGGGCACCTCGGTCATGGCCACGGCGGCCAGGGCTGGCGCCGCGGTGGACTGCAAGGCAAAGCTGGCCTCGGCCACCGGATAGCCGCTCAGGATCACCTGGGCAAAGCCGCCGTAGGCGCCGATGGTCTCGAAGCTGCGGCGGGTCATCAGCACCGGGCGCTCAAAGCGGTACACCACCCCCAGGCCGTGCCGGGCCAGGACGGCCGCCCACTCCTGGGGGCTGGGCCACGGCCGAGAGAAGGCAGCCGGCCGGGTGCCCCGCTTCCGGGTCAGGCCGGGCCGGGCCGCCAGACAGGCCAGGGCCTGGCGCATCCATTCGTGGTGGAAGGCCTCGGTGCCCTTGGGCATGGTGCCGGCATAAAAAGAGCTGTTGAAGGCAAAGAAGCCGCCCGGGACCAGCACCCGGCGCACCTCGGCCAGCAGGCGGTCCGGGTCGGGCAGCATGTGGATGGCGTTGCCCATGACCACCGCGTCGAAGACCCGGTCCGGAAAGGGCAGCCGGTCGGCGGTCCCCCGGACCAGGCAGGCCAGGCCATCCCGGGCAATGGCCAGGGACTCGGCGGACAGATCGAGACCAATGATCGCCAGCCCCGGCTGGCGCTCCCGGAGAAGCCGGGTCATGGTGCCGATGCCGCAGGCCAGATCCAGAAGCCGGCGACAGCCGGCCAGGGGCATCGCGGCCACAAAGGCCTGGTTGGCGGCGATGTACTCGGGCTCCTTGGCAAAGGGCTCGTAGGTCATGTTGACCGGCAAGAAGCTCATGGCCGCCCTCCGGTGCCAGCCGGCCTGGTGCCGCAGGCCAGGAGGTAGTAGCGGATCTCCGGCACGAAGGCCAGAACCCGTTTCAGGAAATTCTTGAGGGAGGCCACGGTCATCTCGCCCCGCAGGAGCTTCGCGTGGCTGAACTGCACCAGGTGCCAGTAGGCGCCGTGGAAGGAGGGGCCGGTGGCATCCTCCAGCCGCACGCCGGCAAAGCCGCATTGCGCCAGGAGCGCCTGGTAGGCGGCCGGGTCGGGCAGGAAGTTTTGCACGTGCCGGAAGCGGCGGCGCTCCTCGGCCTCCCGGGTGAGCAGGATGTCCGAGACCACCAGCCGGCCGCCGGGCTTGAGCACCCGCCAAGCCTCCCGGAAGAACCGCTCCCGGGTGCAGAAATGGAAGGCCGCCTCGACACAGAGAACGGTGTCGAAGGTCTCATCGGCAAAGCCCAGGGCCACGGCATCCATGAGCAGGAACCGGGGGCCGGGCACCCGCGCCTGGCAGGTGGCCAGCTGCTTGGCGGAGATGTTGATGCCGGTTACGGCGGCCGCCGGGTAGTGGCGGAGCAGATGCCGGGTGGACGCCCCCTTGCCACAGGCCACGTCCAGGATGAGACCCTCTTTGGCCGGCACCCAGGCCAGGAGCCGCTCCATGAGGTTTTCCGCCGCGGCCCGGGCGTCCGGGGTGCCGGGCAGCCAGTAGCCGTAGTTGACGAAGTCGCTGCCGCCGTAATACTCCTCCAACGGCGGCCAGTACATGAGGCTGTCGTAGCCATCCCGGTTGGGCTGGCAGTCGTCGGCGATGGCGAAGACCGAAGGGCTTCCGGCCGTGCTCATGCCCCCTCCTTCCTCGCCGCGGCCAGGAGGTAGCACTCCACCTGGCCCACCATCCGGTAGGCCTTCTCCAGGTAGGCGGCCAGCTTGGGGCGGTCGATCCGCCGGGCCAGAAAGCTGGCGTGGGCCTGCCGCACCATGTTCCAGTAGCAGCCGTGCCAGCATTCCCGGGTGCGGTCCAAGACGTCGATGCGGCCAAAGCCGGTGCGGGCCAGGAGCGCCTGGTAGGCCGCGGGGTCGGGCAGGAAGTTGGCCGCACTGCGGAAGGGCAAGGTGCTCTCGGCCTCCCGGTTCATGAGGATGTCGGTGAGAAGCAGGGTGCCGCCCGGTGCCAGGACCCGCCAGGCCTCCCGGAAGAACCGCTCCCGGGTCTGGAAATGGAAGGCCGCTTCCACCGCCACCACGAGGTCGAAGCTGGCGCCGGCAAAGCCCAGGGCCACCGCATCCATGGCGGCAAGGCCGCAGCCCGGCGCCACGGTGGTGGCGGTGGCCAGCTGCTTCACAGAGATGTTCACCCCGTGCACCTGGGCGGCCGGGAAGCGGTCGGCCAGGGCCCGGGTGGAGGCGCCCTTGCCGCAGGCCACATCCAGGGCCCGGGCGGGCGGGTGGCCGGCATAAAGGTCGAAAAGCCGGTCCATGAGCGCCTGGCAGGCCTCCTTCTGGGTGAGATCTTCCCGATCCCAGTAGCCGAAGTTGGCAAACTGGCTGCCGCCGAAATAGTCCAGGAACACCGGCTGGTACATGGTGGCGTCGTAATGGGCCGCGATGGCGGCGGCCGTCGGGCCAGGGGCGGGGGCGGTGGTGGTCATGGCTGCGGCGGCCCTCCCCCTTTCACGGCCCGCACCAGCACGTAGTGCCTCAGATCCGCGGTCAGGCGATAGATGCGGTCGAGAAAGGCATAGAGCTGGTCGGCGCTCACCAGCCCGGCCAGAAGCTTGCCGTAGGCGAAGCGCACCACCTGCCAGTAGGAGGCCTGCCAGCTGCGGGCAGTGGCATCTTCCAGAAGAATCTCGCCGAAGCCGGCCCGGCGAAAGACCTCCCGGTACTGGTCCAGATCCTCCACGAAATTCTCCGGCGGAAAGTGGGGCCGCGCCGGCCGGCCGGCCGCACTGATCAGGGCATCGGACAGGACGAGCACCCCGCCCTCCCGGAGCACCCGATGGGCCTCTTTCAGGAACCCCTCCCGGGTGCGGAAGTGGAAGGCCGCCTCGACGCACAGGATGGCGTCGAAGCTTTCGCCGGCAAAGCCGAGCCGGGCGGCGTCCATGGCCAGGAACAGAGCGCCCGGCGCCAGCTGGCGGCAGGCCGCCAGCTGGCGGGCCGCGATGTTGATGCCCAGCACCTGGCGGGGGGGCGCCAGGCCCAGAAGGAAGCGGCTGCTGGCGCCGGCGCCGCAGGCCACGTCCAGGATGCGACCGCTCCTGGCCGGCACAAGATCGGCAAGCCTGGCCAGGAGCCGTTGGCTGGCCTGGGCCGGCGTCTCCACGCCCTCATCCCAGTAGCCGAAGTTCAGAAAGCGGCTGCCGCCGTAGTACTCGTCCACCAGGCTGTTGAAGAGGCGCTCGTCGTACAGCCGGTTCAAAGCCTGGGTATCGGCAGCCGCCTCAGCCATGGGCGTCTCCCGGCCGGGCCGGCGCTGGGCGGCGCTTGCGCCGGCCCCGGAAGGCGCGGATGACCAGGTGATCGAGGACCGTGTCCTCAGGCAGACCGGCCAGATAGACGATGAGGCCCGCCACCCGCTCCGGCGACAGGGTCTCCTCCGGCGGCTGGATGGGGCCGTTCTGCTGCCAGATGGGGGTGTCCACCGCATCAGGCAGCAGCACGTGCACCCGGATGCCGGCGCTTTTCACCTCCTCGGCCAGGGCCTCGGACAGGCCGATGATGCCGAACTTGGAGGCGCAGTACACCGCATCGAAGGCCCGGCCCTTGAGGCCGGAGGTGGAGGAGATGTTGATGATCTGCCCCCGGCGCTGGCGGAGCATCACCGCCACCACCGCCCGGTTGACGAGAAAGGTGCCCTTGAGGTTGACGGCGATCACCCGGTCGAAATCCGCCACCCCGGTCTGGTGCAGCAGCCGGGGCCCACCGCCACCCGCCCGCAGAATGCCGGCAGCATGGACCAGGAGATCGATGCGGCCGCAGCGCTCCTGGACCTGCGCCACCATGGCCTCCACCGCCTGGGCGTCCGCGACGTCGGCGGCAATGGCCACGGCCTGGCAGGCCGGATACCGGGCCGCGATCTCGTCCAGGAGGGCGGCGAGGCCCGGGGCATTGAGGTCCACCGCGGCAACACTCGCCCCGGCCGCGGCCAGGGCCAAGCAGGTGGCCCGGCCGATGCCGCTGGCCCCGCCCGTGACGATGACAACCTGGCCGGCGAGACTCATGGGGTCGATCCTCCTCTTCCTCCTGGGCCCACCAGGGGCCCATGCCGCTTCAGGGGCTCGATGATCGGCTGGTCCAGCACGGTGTCCTCCGGCAGCAACAGAAGCTCCAGGATCGCTGCCGCCACCCGCTCGGGCGGCAGGATATCCGGCGGCGGCAACAGGGGGCCGTTCTGGTCCCACATCCCGGTATCAATGGCGCCGGGCAACAGGGCCTGGACCCGGATGCCCGCAGGTGCCAGCTCCGCCGCCAGGGCGCTGGAAAGGCCGATGACCCCGAACTTGCTGGCGCAATACGCAGCATCAAAGGCGAGCCCCCTCAGGCCCGAGGTGGAGGACAGGTTGACGATCTGGCCGGCACCCTGGTGGAGCATGGCCGGGATCACCGCCCGGTTGGCCAGATAGACGCCCTTGAGATTGGTGGCCATCACCTCGTCCCAGTCGGCCTCCGGCATCCGGGCCAGGGTCCGGGGCAGGCCGCTTCCGGCCCGCAAGACCCCGGCAGCGGTGACCAGGATGTCGATGCGGCCGAACCGGTCCAGGATGGCGCTGGCCATGGCATCCATCGCCGCCTCCTGCCGCACATCCAGGGCCAGGCCCAGGATCTCGCCCCCGGGCACCGCCTCCTGCAGCTCCCCGGCCGCCTGCACCACCCGGTCCTGGTCCCGGGAGACGATCGCCACCCCGGCCCCGGCCTGGGCCAGGGCCCGGGCGGTGACAAGGCCGATGCCGGCACTGCCGCCGGTGACAATGGCGGACCGACCGGCCAGGGGGAGGGTCATGGCGCCCCCGCCAGGAGGAGCGCCTCCCAGTCCCAGTCCGGCGCCAGGAGCGCGCCCAGCTCGATGCCGAAGCGGAAGCCCGGGCCGGCCATCTCCCGGTCCTGACGCACCACCCGGCCCCGGAGGGACAGCTGCGGTGCCCGCACCTCCACGGCCTCGCCCAGTTCCAGGGGGTGGCAGGCCTCCAGCAGCAGGCCGCGGCTGGAGACGTTCACGGTGCGGGCCGATACCAGGGCGTGGCCGTTGGCCGCCACCTCCACCGGCCACCGCACCAGCAGGCGCTCCTCCCGGCGCAGCTCCCGCACCGCACCCAGGAAGCGGAACAGGTTGGCCAGGAAGACCTCGGTATGGGTCAGGGGGAAGAAATGGCCGGCGCCGGGCAAGATCAGGGACTCGAACGACGGGATCAGCTCGACCAGGCCGGCGATGGACTGCCGGGTGAGGGCCGACTCGCCGCCCATGGCCATGACCGGCTGGCGGATGCCCCGCAAGCGCTCCGGCTTGGGCTCGTCGAAGCGGGCGATCTCGTCTCGGAGCGAGGTCTTCTGCAACAGCTCCAGCCAGCGCCGGGCGGAGCGGTTGCCGTGGCCGCCGGTGGCAAAGGGGATGAAGGGCTCGCTTTGCTCCAGCTGCCGGCGGGTGCGATCCTGTCCCGGCGAGGCGAACTGCTCCAGCAGCCAGAGGCCGGCCTCCCGCTCATCCTCCGGGATCACCAGCCCCACCTCACTGAGGCGGCGGACGATGACCTCACTCTCCCGGACGTCCCGAAAGTCCCGCAGGCCTTCCAGGCTCCGCACCCGGGTGTCGGCAAGAAAGAGGCTGCGCACCCGCTCCGGGGCCATGATGGCGCACTGGAGGGACACGACCCCGCCAAAGCTGTGGCCCACCAGATCCGCCTGCTGCACCCGCAGATGATCGAGCAGGCACAAGAGATCCTCGGCAAAATCCCGCACCCGGTAGCCCACCTGGGGCATGGCGCTCCGGCCGTGCCCCCGGAGATCCACCAGAATGACCCGGAAGCGCCGGGCCAGAGGCAGGAGGATGCGCGGCCCCCAGAAGCCGTGGTTGGCCCCCAGGCCATGGACCAGGACGATGTTCCGGCCCCGGCCCATGACCGTGTAGTGGATGCCAACCCCTTTGCACTGGACGATGCCCATGGAGGATCTGTCCTCTTCCTATTCGATATACCCCAGGGCCTGCATCTGGCGCAGCACGAACGCCTTCTCCTCGGCAGCGCTGCGGGCCGGGGGCTGCACCGCGTAGGAGTCCGGCGCCATGGTGGGGGGCCCTCTCCGCACCGGGCTCGCCTGCAGGAAATCCTCGGCAAAGACCCCGGCCGGCACCTCACCCTCCAGATCCTCCGGGATGGCAAGACCCAGGGCGTGGAGCAGGACGGGGGTGATATTGGCGATGGAGAAGGTGTCCGCCTGCCGACCGGCGAAGAAGCCCGGTCCCCGGGCGATGAAGACCCCCTCCGGGTGGTGGGTACCCTCCACCTGGGGCCGGCGGCAAACCACCGGCTGCCGCCGCAGGATGGAGACAAAGCTGTGGTCCCGCAGCACCAGGGTGAGATCCGGGGCCTGCTGGTTGTGGGCCCCGGGATAGGCCTCCTCCCGGGTCAGCACCGCCTGCACCACCGGCAGGCCGGTCTCCGGGCTGGCCAGCGCCAGGAGCTGCTCCTTGAGACGATGGCGGAAGGCCTCGTAGTCCCGCTCCGGCACCCCGGGCTGACCCAGCGCCTTCGCCCGGGCGATGTAGATGCCGTTGGCAGTGGTGGTGCGGGCATAGGCCAGGGTCTTCTCCCAATCGAGAAGCACAAAGTGCTCGTTCACCAGCCGCTCCACCCCCCGCCGGGTGGCCTCGTCCGCCTCCTCCGTCTCCTTCCAGACCAGGTAGCCCTGCTCCGCCAGCCAGGAATTGACCCGGAAGACCTCGAAGGCCGGGCCGAAGCCGTGATCCGAGGCCACAACCAGCCGCGCCTCCTCCCCGGCCAGGGCGTAAAGCTCGGCCACAAAGCTGTCCAGCTCCCGGAAATAGGCCAGGATCATGACCCGCAGCCGCTGGTCGGCCGCGCTGGGCCCTTCCTGCTGGCAGGCGGGGTCCAGGAGGCGCCAGCCGATATGGAGCATCTTGTCCATGCCGTCGAAGAGCACCGCGGCCAGATCCAGGCCGCCCCGGCCGATAAGCTGCCGGGCGATGGCGTGCCAATGCCGCTCCCGCCGCCGGTGGAACTCCACCCAGGACTCCATCTCCTCGGCCGGCACCCCGCGGGCCGCCTTCTTCTCCAGCCCGAAGTCCCAGGCAAACTCCCGGGGCTCGAAGCCAGGCATGGCCTGAAGCTCCTCATAGAGCCCCGGCGGGTGGATGTTCCGGCGCAGGTGCTTCCAGGAGACCAGGCCCGGCACCACGAAGCCGTTCACCGCCGGCGGCGGCGCCATGATGGGAAAGTTGAGGGCCGCGATCCGGCCGCCCTGCCGGGACACCATGGACCAGATCGTCTCGGTCCGGATGTCCCGGAAGTTGTACAGGGTGAAGTAGTGCTCGGTGGCTCGCTGCTCGGCCCAGATGAAATCGATGATGCCGTGGCTGCCGGGATGGCGGCCGGTCATCATGGTGGTCCAGGCCGGCGGGGTCAGGGGGTTGGCGGTGGACAGCAGCCGAGCCCGCACCCCTTTGGCCACCGTCTCCCGGAGGAAGGGCATGACGCCCGCTTCCATCAACGGGTCAAGGATGGTGAAGGTGGCGCCGTCCAGGCCGATGAACAGGGTCGGGTGCATGGGAAGACCGTTTTTGATGGAGGGAGGTGGTGGATGGACTGGATGGACACTATGGACAGTATGGACCGGCACGGACCGGGGGGGCCCGATCGTCCATGGTGTCCATGCTGTCCATACAGTCCATGCTGTCCATGTTGTCCGAGCCCAGGCAGGCCGGCTTACGCGAGGTGCTTGGCCAGCAGGCCTACGGCGTCGCCCACCCGGATCTCATCCACATAGCGGCCGTCCTGCATGAGGATCTCCTCCCAGGGCAGGCCCCGGCGCTGGAACCGCTCCTCCATGGCGACGATAAACTGGACGATGTCGATGGATTCGAAGGCCAAATCGCCCACCAGTCTGGTCTTGGGACCGATCTCGCCGGTGAAGTCCAGGTCCCAGTCCCGGGTCATGTCCTGGACAATGGCCACCACGGCCGCTTCGATCTCGCCTTGCGACAAACCGGAATCACTCATGCCATTCGGCTCCTCGATCTCGATCTCCATACCACCGATTGCATCCTCGTTGCGCCAATGCCACCGCCCGCGTGTGCCCGGGGCCGGCCTCAAGCGCACCCCCCAGCCTGGGCCCGGCAGCCGCACCGCCAGAGCCAAAGTCCGGTCGCGCAACCGGCCGATTGCCACCGCTGGCTGCCAGCCCAGATCGGCCAGCTGCCGGCTCCGGACCGTTGCCTGGCCGTCCGGGCCGAGATCGACCGCCAGGTCCGCCGACCAGGGGTCAAGCCTGGCCTCCTGCCGCACCAGCCGCCGCACCGCCTCCTTGACCGCCAGCCGGTCCAGGAGCCAGGCGCGGCGGCCCGGCTCGCCCGCCATCCCCTGCCAGAGGCGCCGCTCCTGCCGGCTGAGCACGATGTGGGCGATCACCGCCTCCAGCATGGCGCCATCCGCACCGGTCAGGCCCAGGTCCTGCCAGTCGCCACCGGCCAGAGCTGCCGGCAGCGCCCGGCCAGCAGCCACCAGCGGCGGCATGGGCAGGGCAGAGGTCAACAGCACCTGACGCCGGCCGCGGAACCGGTGCAGCACCGCCGGCATGGGCACCCGGCGGTGCCGGAGGCCCCGGATCCGGCACCAGGGCCGGCCGGCCGCATCCCGGAGCGTGCCGTCCGCCAACAGGCCCTGGTCCCCGGCGGCGTGGATCGACACCCGGCAGCTGCCGGCCAGGGGGGCCTCCCCGGCTGGCGCCGCCAGCTCGATCTCCTCCACCCCGGTCGGGAAGATGACAAACCCCTCGGCCAGAAACTGTTGCGCCCAGAGGCCGGCGCTCTGGCCGGCCGCATCCAGCTGCAAAGGGGCAGCCAGCAGGCGGGCCGCCGCCGGGATGGCCAGGGACGCCGGCGGCGGCGCCAGCATTGTCTCGATGCCTCCCTGGTCCCAGGCCCGCACCCCCGCCAGGATGCGAAAGGCCGGGCCATGGAAAAGGGCGTCCGGATACAGCGCCTCCCGGCTCACCAGCAGCGGCCCCGCGGCCGCCGGTCCCTCGGCTGCCGCTGCCAGGGCCGGCGGCCGGTCGCTGAAGGCCATGGTCGCGGTGACCTTCGGCTGGTCCCCGGCCAGAAGCAGAGCCTGGACCTCCTCCCCCTGCCACCGGGCCTGGACGGTGAGAAGCACGCCGTCGTCCGGGCAAGGCAGCCAGCCCATGGCCCGCACCGCCGCGATCCGCACCAGCAGCTGGCCAGGGCTCAGGAGCGCCGCCGCCTCGGCCATCAGCTCCAGGGCCATGGCCAGGGGCAGCACCGGCAGGGCACAGAGCCCGGGATCCTCCCGGGAGACAGCTCCGCCCAGGGTGTGATCTTGAAGCCAGGGGTCGGCGGCCAGGGAAAGCCGCCGCTGGACCACGATCATGTGACCCTGCGCCGCCACGGTCGCGCCGGCCAAAAGGGGCAACGCCCCCGGGCTGGCGGCAACCGGGCGGCTCACGACCGCTCCCCTTTGGCCCCATCGGCCAACAGATCGATGATCTCTCCCAGGGTGCGCAGCCGGGTCAGGGCGGCGGTCTTCTCCTCGTCGAGCCCGCCCAGCTGCCGGGCCAGGGCGGCCAGGATCTCCACCCGCTTGATGGAGTCGATGCCCAGATCCGCCTCCAGGGCCTGATCCCGGCCCAGGATCTCCTGGGGATAGCCGGTCTTGTCGCTGACCAGGGCGAAAAGCATGGCCTCGATGCCAGCCGGCACGGCCGGCACCGGCCTTGGCTCTGGTCGCTCTGCCGCCGGGTCCGGGGTGGGTGCCGGCGCCGGCCGTGGCGGCAGCGGGACCGGTGGCGCCACCGCCTCGGCCGGCAGCGGGCCGCCGGCCAGATAGGCGGTCATCACCTGGAACTGGGTCGTCAGGATGGCCTCCACGGAGGCCAGGTAGGCGTCCATCACCTGGTCGGCCCCGGGCGGCAGCCCGGGCCGGGCCGGACGCTCGTCACTGGTCGGCGGCATAGCCTTCTCCCCTGTCGTTGGGCTCCCCTGGTCTGGCCGCGCCCCGGCCAGGCTGACGCCAGACAACCGCAGGATCGGCAGCTCCCGCCGGATCTCAAGCCCGCCGGCGGGCATCGCCAAGATCTCCTTCTCCACCCGCCGGCGAAAAAGGGGAGCGAGGTCCATGGCCACGCCGTGGGCCGCCAGAAGGGCCAGGGCATGGCCGAGCTGGGCAATGCCGCCCCGGTGGTGGACATTGGCGGCCACGGCTGCGAACCGCCGGCCCTTCAAGGTGTCCCGGACAAAGCTGGTCAGGTTGGCCCGGGGGCCGATCTCCACGAACAGCCGGATGCCGTCGTCATGCATCCGCTCCACCGTCTCCCGGAACCGGACCGGCTGCGCCCACTGGGCCAGGGCAGTATCCCGCACCCCTTGCGCATCCTCGGGGTAGGGGGCGGCGGTCATGGCCGAGTAGAGGCGCACCCGGGGGGCCTGGAAGCGGGCCTCGTCATAAAGCTCGGCCAGGAGCGCCAGGGCCGGCAGGAAGCGCTCGGTGTGGTAGGGCCGGTGGAAGGGCAGCGGCTGGCAGACCGCTCCTTTGTCCCGGAGCGTCCGGGCCGCGGCGGCCAGCACGGCCTCGTCGCCGCACAGCACCGACTGGTGGGGGCAGTTGTCCATGGCCCGGACCAGAAAGCCGGGGCTCGCCGCCAGGACTTGGTCCACCGCAGCCCGCTCCACCCCGCCCACGGCCAGCAGCCGGCCGGCAGCCACCGTGGCCGCCCTTTCCAGCCGCTCGATGATGGCGTTGCCGGTGCGGATATAGCCGATCACATCCTCCTCGCCGGCAAGCGGCACCGCGCCGGCCGCCTCCAGGGCCGCCAGCTCGCCGGAGCTGTGGCCGGCCATCGCCTGGGCCGCGATGCCCAGCTCGGCAAACAGGCCGGCCAGGGCCCGATTGGCGGTGGAGACCGCATCCACCGCCCCGTCCATGGCCAGAAGCAGCTCCTCGGCCTGGGCCCGGTCGCTGCCCGGCGGCGGGAAGATGAACTGGCTGGGAAGAAGCCCCCGGGGATGATCGGCGTAGGCCCGGTCCAGGAGATCGAAGCAGGCCCGCACCCCGGGGAAGTGCAGGCACAGATCGGCCAGCATGTCCAGGTACTGGGATCCCTCCCCGGGGAACAGGAAGGCGAGCCCGCCCTCTTGGGCCAGGGGCTGGTCGAAGTAGAAGATGCCGCTCTTGTCCTGGATCTGGGTGCGACCTTCCTCTTGGAGCTTCTGGGCGCTGCGGGCAAGCTTCCTGGCCGCCTCCTCCACGGTGCCGGCCACCAGGGCGAGACGGCAGCCGGCCGGCCCGGGGCCGGCGGCCAGACCGGCGGCGCGGCGGGCCAGCGGCACCGCCGGCTCCTCGTGCCAGGCCTGGGCCAGATCCTGGCAGCGCTGGGCGAGGTCCAGCCGGGAGGCGGCCGACACCACCAGGACCTCGCTCTCCCAGTCGCCGTGCCGCCAGGCGCCGTCCGCCGCCGCCGGTCCCTCCTCCAGGATGACGTGGGCGTTGATGCCACCAAAGCCGAAGGCATTCACCCCGGCCCGGCGGGGGGTGGCGGCAGCGCCATGGATCCAGGGCCTGGCCCGGCGGTTGAGGTAGAGCCCGGTTTTCTCCAGCTCCAGCTCCGGATTCTCCTCGTCGCAGGCAATGGTGGGCGGCAGCACCTTGTGGTAGATGGCCAGCGCGGCCTTGATCATGCCGGCGGCCCCGGCCGCCGGGATGAGATGGCCGATCATGGACTTGACCGTGCCAAGGGCCACGGAGGGCAGCTCGCCCCGGCGCGGTCCCAGGACTTGGCGCAGGGCCATGACCTCGGTGCGGTCCCCCAGAGGGATGCCGGTGCCATGGGCCTCGATGAGCCCCACGGTCGCCGGGTCGACGCCGCCGTCCTGGTAGGCCCGGCGCAAGGCCAGCTCCTCCCCCTCCAATCGGGGGGCCAAGAGGCCGGCCCCCTTGCCGTCACTGGCCGAGCCCACCCCTTTCACCACGGCGTAGACCCGCAGGCCCTGCGCCAGGGCGTCCTCCAGGCGGGTCAGCACCAGCATCCCGGCTCCCTCGCCCAGCATGGTGCCGTCGGCCCGCCGGTCGAAGGGCTTGAGGTGCTCGCTCCGGGACAGGGCGCCCAGCTGGGTGAAGAGCATGTGGATGGGCGCCGGAGTGGAGATCTGGACGCCGCCCACCAGGGCCACCTCGCACTTGCCGAGAGCCAAATCGTCCCGAGCGATCTCCAGGGCCAGGAGAGCGGAGGCGCAGGCGGCGTCCACCACCAGGGTCCGGCCCTGGAGGTCGAGCCGGTTGGCGATGAGGCCGGCCATGACGTTGTGGCACAGGCCTGGTGCGGTCTCCGGTGAAAAGGGCGGCAGCTGGGCCAGGAGGGCGGCCCGGATCCGGGCCAGGGTCTCCGGCGCCAGGTCCGGATCAAGATCCCGCAAGAGGTCCTCGGTCTGGTCCACCACCAGGGCATGCTGCATGGCGGACATGAAGCCCCGGTTGACAAAGGTGCCCCGGCCCAGGATCACCTCGGTGGCGGCCCGGTTGAAGGGCCGGTCCAGAAGGCCGGCGTCGGCCAGGGCCGCGTGGGCCACCACCAGGGCCACGAAATGCTCCGGCTCGGCGCCGTCCACCGCCCGGGGCATCACCCCGTAGCGGGCAGGCACGAAGGGGGGCAGCTCGTGCAGATAGCCGCCCCGCCGGCAGGCAATGCGGTTGGACTCCCGGCTGTCCGGGTCATAGACCTGGGCCACCAGCGAGCTCGGCAACGGATCGGTGATGCAGTCCCGGCCGGCGACGATGTTGTGCCAGAAGGCTTTGAGGTCCGGAGCCTGGGGAAAGAGGCCGGCCATGCCGACGATGGCCACGTCCCGCCGGGGCTGCAACGCGGCGGACGGCTGGCTGCTCATGGCTGCACCCTCCCTCTGCCCAGGCCGGTGTACGCGACGTGCCCGGCCAGCCGGTTGAGGGCCGGGCTGCCGGTGGCCTCCACGGAGTCGATCAGCCCCAGGGGCCGGCCGCAATCGTCGGCGAACCGCATGGTGTAGCGCACCGACTGGCGGTCCAGGACGTCTTGCACCTCCAGATGGCAGGAGATGGCCCTGTCCGCCGGAAACGGGGCATAGACCCGCAGGGCCGCGAACCGGGACGGCAGCACCGTACAGTCCAGGTGCTGGCGGGCCCAGAGCAGGGCCATCTGCAGGCCGATGTCCATGACCACCGGATCGATGAGCCAGGAGGCCGCAGGCCTGGTGGCCAGGCAGTCCCGGGGGGGCGAGCTGAAAAGCCTGGCCAGCATGGCCGTCTCCGAGACGCCGTCGACAGCGGTCAGCCCCTGCAGGAGCGGGCCGTGGAAGAGACGCTCCTGGTACGCCTCGGCCACGGTGAGGGGGAAAGGGGGCAGACTGCCTGGGGCGGGCAGGGCCGGCCAGGCCGGAGCCGGGGCCGGCCGGCGCCCCAGCACCACGGTGGCGGTGTAGAGGGGCGGCGCCGGCGGCGGGTCATCGGCGATGCTGGCGGCCAGCCGCAGCATCTCGCCCTCCTTGCCGCCGGCAGCCGGCGCCACCGCGATCCGGATCTCCCGCTCCTCGCCATCCAGCACGATGCCCTTCAGGACCCGCACCTCCTCCACGGCTTGAAGCACCCAGTCCGGCCGGCCGGCCGCGGCCGCCTCGGCCATGAGCTCGACAGCAAAGGCCGCCGGCAGCACCGGCCGGCCGTCCAGGCGGTGGTGGTCGAGAAAGAGGTCGTGGGCCGGAGAAAGGGTGCGGCGGAAGGCCTGGCCGGCAGCCTCGAGGCGGGCATCGGCCAGGAGCGGCAGGCGACCCAGGTCCGCGGCCAGTGGGCCCAGGTCCTGCCAGGGCCCGGCCCCCAGCACCACCTCCACCTCGCCCTTGGCGCCCTGCACCAGCTCCTGCCGGCAGGCAGCGGCACCGGCAGCCGGATCGATGAGGCCGACGCCGCGGCGGGCAAAGGCTGCCTGCACCGCCGGGGAGGCCATGCCGCCGCCGGCCCAGGGTCCCCAGTTGAGAGCGGCCACCCGGCCCGGCATCCGGGCATCCAGGTACAGGGCCAGCTTGTTGACAAGATCGTTGGCCGCGGTGTAGTCCGCCTGGCCGGCATTGCCGAAGCGGCCCGCCACCGAGGAGAAGAAGGCCAGCAGCTTGAGGTCCGGCAGGCGCAGCAGCCGGGCCAGGAGAAAGGCGCTCTCCACCTTGGTGCCAAAGACCCGCTCAAAGGACGCCAGGGATTTGTTGGCCAGCACGGCATCCTCGATGACGCCGGCCGCATGGATGACACCGTCCAGGCGGCCGAAATCCCGGTAGATGCCGGCCAAGAGCTGGCCGAGGGCGGCCTCGTTACGGACATCCGCCTCCCGGTAGACAGCCTGGCTGCCCAGCTCCTGCAGCCTGGCGAGGTTGGCCCGGATCTCCCGGCGGGCCAGCACCTCCCGGGCCGCCCGCTCCACCTGGGCCGGGGTCACGGCCTGCCCCTGGGCCGCCAAGCGGGCGGTCAGGGCCTGGCGCAGCGCCGCCGGCTCAGCCAGGCCGGCGCAAGCCGTCTCCTCGGGACCAGCGGCCAACGGGGTGCGGCCCACCAGCACCAGGGTGGGCCGGAAGCGGGCCGCCAGCTCCCGGGCCGCTCGGGCGGCGATTCCCCGGCCGCCGCCGGTGACGAGCAGCACCGACGAGGCATCCGGCTCCCAGGCCGCCGGCCGGCCGGCCAGGTCCGGGGTCTCGACCAGCCCCACCGTGCAGCGCACCCCGGCCCGCCAGCCCACCTCCACCAGGCCGTCATCGGCCGCCAGCTCGGTGCGCAGCACTGCCGTCAGCTCGGGGACGCTGCCGGCGGGATCGAGATCCACCACCTTGACCCGAGCCTGCGGCCACTCCAGGGCCACGGTCTTGACCAGACCCGCCACCCCGCCATGACTGGGCCGCGCCGCTTCGGACGCCAGGCTGCCGTCCAGACCAAAGGCGCCGCCCAGCCCGGTGGCGGCCAGCACCGTGGGACGGCCAAGGGCGCCGGGAGCGCTCAGCCCCTCCTGGCAGGCCTGGAGCAGCAGGAACAGGGATACGGTCTCCCGGCCGACCAGCCGGCGCCAGGCCGCCAGATCCAGGGCCGGCAAGGGCTCGGCCGCCGCCAGGGGTGCCAGATGCACCACCGCCCCCACCAGCCCCAGCTCCGCCGCGATGCCGGCGATCAGGGCGGCCACGGCTTCCGGGGTGAGAGCCGCGGCAGCCGCCCCTTCCCGGTCGGCCCGGGCCAGCCCCTGATCGCTGACCTGAAGAAGAACGGGGGGCAGGCCCTGCTCGGCCAGAGTCGCCGCCAGGCCGGCCGCCACCCCCCGGCCGTCGTCGGTGATCAGCACCACCCGGCCGGCCGGCAAAGGGGCCTTGGGCCAGACCGCCGGTGCCGGCAGGATTTTGGGCACACAGCGGGGCACCGCCGGCACGGCTGCCGGCTCGGTGGCGGCCTCCTCCTCGGGCACCGCCGGGTCCTGCCCCTGAAGAAAACGGCGCATCAGGGCCCCTTGGCCGCCGGCCAAATGCTCCATGAGCCGATGATGCCGGACCAGCCGCGGCGCCGCATCCTGGCGGGCCCCGGCCGGCGGGCCGAGGTAGCGGAGCATCAGCTCCTCTTGGCCCTGGGCCAGGGCCGCCATCAGCTCATGGTGCCGCACGAGCAGCCCCGCTGCGCCCGCCGGCGGCCCGCCGGCGGGCGCAGCCGTGGCCGCCGATCCCACCGGATAGGGGGTGATGGCCCGCACCGGTGCCGAGCCCCATGGGGAGGCGGGAGCCGGCCGCACCCCGGCGCCGCTCACCAGCCAGAGGCCATGGCAGGCCGGGCGCTCGCTGGCAACAGCGGCCGGCTCCGGCGGCCGCTCCGGGGGCAGCCGTCCCTGATCGAGGCCGGCCCAGTCCACCGGCACCCCCTGGGCGAGGAGCTCGGCGGCCAGATGCTGCAGTCCGGTCAGTCCGGACCGGTCCCGCAGGCAGCTGGCCACGGCCAGGTGCGGCCGGCCGGCCAGGATCTGCTCGGCCAGGCCGGTGAGCACCCGGCCCGGTCCGACCTCGATGAAGATCCGGGCCCCGGCCTCGTGCATGGCCAGGATCTCGCCGATGAAGTCGATGCCCTCCAGAAGATGCCGCCCGAGCAGGGTGCGGATCGCCGCCGGCTCCTCGGGATAGGGACAGCCGGTGGTGTTGGAGTACACCGGCACCCGGGGCGCCGCCAGGGGCACGGTGGCCAGATAATCCGCCAGCCTGGTCCCGGCCGGCGCCATGACCGGGGAATGGAAGGCGGCCGCCACCGGGATGGGCCGGGCCTTGATGCCCGCCGCCTCCAGACGGGCGGCGGCCAGCGCCACCGCCTCCCGGGCCCCTGAGATCACGGTCTGCCGGGGGGAGTTGCGATTCGCCACCCAGACCTGGGCCAGGCCATCGAGAAGCGCCGCCACCCGGGTCGCCTCCGCCTCCACTGCCGCCATGGTGCCCGGCTCCTCGCCTGCACCCTGGCGGATGAAGCGGCCCCGGGCCTCGGAGAGGAGGATGAGGTCGCCGGGGTCGATGGCGCCGGCCGCGGCCAGGGCCACATACTCGCCGTAGCTGTGGCCGGCGGTCATGGCGGGCGTGATGCCGAGGCCGGCCAGGAGGTCGCACAAGGCCAGGTCAGCGGTGCCCATGGCCGGCTGGGCGATGTCGGTGCGGGCGAGCAGCTTCGCCTGGGCCCGGCGCCCCTCCTCGCTGTAGGCCGGGGGCGGGAAGATGAAGTCGCTCAGGCGAGCGCCCAGCCGCTCCAGGAGAAGGGCATCGCTGGCCGCAAAGCGCTCCCGGACCGGCGAAAGCTGCACCGCCAGGTCGGCCAGCATGCCGGGGTACTGGGAGCCCTGGCCCGGAAACAGGAAGGCGATGCTGCCCCCGGCGGCCAGGGGCTGCCTGGTGCAATAGATGCCCCGGGGATCCCGCAGGCTTTCCTCGGCGCCGGCCAGAAAGCTTCCGGCCACCGCCAGCTTGGCGGCAAGATCCGCCACGTCCTCCGCCACCACGGCCAGGACCGGGGAGCCGGCCGGCAGCCGCGGCCGCAGCCGCACCTCCCGGGTCCGGGTCTGCCAGGCCAGGGCGAAGAGGTCCACGCCGGCGACCCCGGCCAGCCGGGCGGCCGCGGCGGCGACCTCGGCGGCCAGGGCCTGCCGGGAGGCGGCCCGCCAGACGAAAAGCTCCGTGGGCCAGCGCTGCCAGGGGGCCGGCACCTCGGCCTCCTGGAAGCGGCCCTGGTGCTCGGCCAGCACCGTGTGGAAGTTGGTGCCGCCGAAGCCGAAGGCAGAAACCCCGGCCAGCCGGGGGGGGCCTGGCCGCCGGGGCAGCCAGGGCCGCGCCTCCTGGGGCAGGAAGAAAGGCGAGGTGGGGCTGGCCAGGCCCTGGTTGGGGGTCTCCACCCCCAGGGTGGGTGGCAGGACGCCGTGGAAGACGGCGAGGGCGGCCTTGATGAGGCTGGACAGCCCGGCTGCCGACTTGGTGTGGCCGATCATGGACTTGACCGAGCCCAGGGCGCAGCTGGCCGGCGCTGCACCGGCGGCGGTGAAGAACCGGGTCAGGGACTCCACCTCCACCCGATCCCCTTCCACCGTGCTGGTGGCATGGGCCTCCACCAGCCCCACCGCGGCGGGCGACACCCCGGCCTGGCGATAGGCCCGGGCCAGGGCCCGCTCCTGGCCGGCGACGCCGGGCGCGGTCAGGCTGCGGTCCCGGCCGTCGCTGGAGGCGCCCATGCCCTTGACCACCGCGTAGATGCGATCCCCGTCCCGCTCGGCGTCGGCCAGCCTCTTGAGCACGCAGAAGGCCACCGCCTCGCCGATGACGATGCCGTCCGCGCCGGCATCGAAGGGGGTGGTGCGGCCCCGGGGGGAGAGGGCATGGGTCTGGGCAAAGCACATGTAGGTGAAGGGGCTCTGCATGGAGTCGGCCCCGCCCACCACCACCATGTCGCTGGCGCCGCTGGCAAGCTCCTTCACCCCCAGGTAGAGGGCAGCCAAAGAAGAGGCGCAGGCGGCATCCACCAGGGCGTTCATGCCGCCGAGATCGAAGCGGTTGGCGATGCGGCCGGCGGCGACATTCATGAGGATGCCGGGGAAGGAATCCTCGGTCCACTCCGGGAGGGTGTCACCGAAGTGGGCGGCGATGCGGTCCGCCGCCTCGCCAAAGAAGAGCGGCAGCATGGTGCGGAAGCCGTAGAGCTGGGCCAGGTCGCCAGCGCCGCTCACCCCCACCACCACGGCGGTGCGCGCCCCGCCGAAGGGCACCGCCCACTAGGCCGCAAACGCCCACGCCGTGCGC